>JAFYOD010000004.1 GCA_017556515.1 Lachnospiraceae bacterium | reverse complement strand
TGCAGAGCCGAAGACTCAGGAAGCGCTTGTAAAAGACCTGGAAGCGATCCAGGCTCGTATCGTGGCGATCCACGATGAGGAGCAGGATGCTTTCGAGAAGATGTCTGAGAAGCAGCAGTGCAGCACTGCGGGCGAGATCGCTGAGGAGTGCGTGGCACTGTTAGAGGATGCGATGGATTACATGGATGAGCTGGTAATGGATGTGAAGGAATGCGAGGAGCTGGATTTCTCCGAGATCGGCTACGGTATGGAAGATGTGATCGATCTGTTGAGTGACATTATTAATATGTAAAGACCCGAGGAAAGGCTGAGAAAAACATGGAAAAGATTTTAGTAAAATATCATACAGATAAAATTGACAAACTGACTTATATCGATGGAAAGTCTGACTGGATCGATCTGAGAGCAGCAGAGGAAGTGGAGTTCAAGGCAGGCGAATTCAAGCTGGTAAACCTTGGTATTTCCGTGAAACTTCCGGAGGGTTACGAGGCTCACATCGCTCCGAGAAGTTCTACATTTAAAAATTATGGATTACTTCAGGTAAATTCCGTAGGTGTTGTGGATAACACATACTGTGGCGACGAAGACATCTGGCGTTGGCCGGTATACGCGACAAGAGACTGCGTGATCCATGTCAATGACCGTGTATGTCAGTTCCGTATTATGGAAAACCAGCCGAAACTTGTATTCGAGGAGACAGACCATCTGAGCGATGTGGCTCGCGGTGGTTTTGGTTCTACAGGTGTGAAGTAAGACCGGAGTGAAAAGCATGACACATTTAAATAAGAAGATAAGCTCTCTGATGGCGGCGCTCTGCCTGACATCGGTTCTGCTGACTGCCTGTGGCGGTGTGACAGAGGAGATGCTGGTGACCAGAGAATCTGCGATCGTCATGATGGAAGAAGGCAATTATGAGGGCGCAGTGGCTGCATTCAATGGCTTAGTGGAAAATGCCAAGAAAGTAACAGAGTTCGAGCTGGATATCCTGAAATACCGCGCAGAAGCGGAGTTTCTGCTGAAGGATTACGAGGCGGCTCTGCATACATACCAGACTCTGAAGGAAGTAGATAAAGAACGTCCGGAGTACTGTTATGTTTCTGTGATGGCCCTGGCGAATCTTGGCCGTATCTCCGATGCAGAGGCAATGCTGGAAGCTGGTGTGAAGCTGGATAAAAAACACGAAGCTGCGGGATATTATGAAGCGAAGCTTGCACTGGCAGACGGATATGAGGCCTGTGGAAATGTGGACGCAGCGGAAGGGATTTATCAAGAACTGATCGCGCTTGGCTTTGGAAATTCTTCTATATATAATCGTCTGATGTTGATAACAATGAACGAGGGCGATTACGAAGGGGCTCTTACATGGGCAGCTAAGGGAATGATCTTAGAGGATGATCTTGCGATGCAGGAACTGAAGTTCAATGAGGCGGTCTGCTACGAGTTCCTTGGTGAATTTAAGAAAGCACTGGAATTATTCAAGGCTTATGAGGCAGCATATGGCAGCGATGAACGTGTGGCTCATGAGATCGCATTTTTGGAAACCCGCTGATAGAGAAATTTAGAAAAAAGGAAATAATAATTATATGGCAGAATTGATTGATTTAACAGAACAGGAGGAACGTGTCATTCTCGTTGCAGTCAGCACAGACGACAACGATGATACCATTCACTCCGTAGAAGAGCTTTCCGAGCTGGTTGCGACTGCGGGTGCGGTTACGGTCGGAACTGTGATCCAGAACCGTGAGAACATCCACCCGGGCACTTATGTCGGAAAGGGTAAGATTGAAGAAATCCGTGAGATGGCTATGGAGCGTGAGGCGACAGGCATTATCTGTGACGATGAGCTGTCTCCGGCGCAGCTTCGTAACCTGGAGGATGCGCTCCAGATGAAGGTTATGGACCGTACCATGGTAATCCTGGATATTTTCGCAGCAAGAGCGCGCACAAGAGAAGGTAAGATCCAGGTTGAGCTTGCTCAGCTTCGTTACCGTGCAGCAAGACTGGTAGGTCTGCGCAATTCTCTGTCCCGTCTGGGCGGCGGTATCGGTACCAGAGGTCCGGGTGAGAAAAAACTTGAGATGGACCGTCGTTTGATCCATGACCGTATCAGTGTTTTAAAGGCGGAACTGGAAGATGTGATCCGTCATCGTGAGGTACAGAGAAAGCAGCGCGAAGGCAGCGGAACTCTGACATTAGCGATCGTTGGTTATACAAACGCAGGTAAATCTACGTTATTAAACAGATTGACACAGGCCGGCATTCTGGCAGAGGACAAACTGTTCGCTACTTTAGATCCGACCACGCGTGCACTGACTCTTCCGGGCGGAGAGAAGGTGCTCTTAACAGATACCGTTGGATTTATCCGCAAACTCCCACATCATCTGATCGATGCCTTCAAGAGTACACTGGAAGAGGCAAAATACAGTGATGTGATCCTTCATGTGGTGGACTGTTCCAACCCGCAGATGGATATGCAGATGCATGTCGTTTACGAGACTCTTAGAGAGCTGGATGTTAAGGGCAAAGAAGTGGTTACAGTATTCAATAAGATCGACCGTATGGATGCGGACGTGACCTGCAGAGACCCGAAAGCTGATTATCGTGTGAAGATCTCCGCGAAGACAGGAGAAGGCGTAGACGAGCTGTTAGAGACCATTGAGAAGATCCTCAGAAGCCGCAGAATCTATCTGGAAAAGATCTTCAGCTACGCAGAGGCAGGCAAGATCCAGAAGATCCGTTTAAAAGGACAGCTTCTTTCTGAGGAGTATACTGACGAAGGTATCCATGTAAAAGCATACGTTCCGGCGGAACTTTTCGGAGAATTTTACCGTTAGTTTGAACAGCATATCCGAGTGAGTTTGTCAAGCAATTTATTTGCGAAAACAGAAGATATTGTAGTGGACAAACCGGGGAATGTTTGGTAGAATGAAGTTCCTGAGTGAACACAATATATATACGATTATATAGACAATAAGCACAAGATAAACACAATATCTAGTTCGTCGAAAAAAGATGAAACTAGATATTGTGTTTTTTTATGCCCTTTGCTATAATAGGTTTTACCACGCTCGAGGAGTGTGTGATTCGATAGATTTTTGGTTTTTAGAAAGAGGGGTAAGGGAATGATCCAGGTTATTAAACGTGACGGCGAGATTGCTGAGTTTAATTTAGGTAAGATCACAGAGGCGATCAAAAAGGCGTTTAAAGCGACAGAAAAGGATTATACTGACGAGATCCTCCAGCTTCTTTCCCTGCGTGTTACAGCAGATTTCCAGGGTAAGATGAAGGATGGAAAGATCACGGTTGAGCAGATTCAGGACAGTGCAGAGCATGTTCTGGAGGAGACCGGATACACAGATGTTGCGAAAGCTTATATTTTATATAGAAAACAGCGTGAGAGAATCCGTAACATGAAAAATACGATCCTTGACTACAAGGACGTTGTAAACGGTTACGTGAAGATCGAAGACTGGCGTGTAAAAGAGAACTCCACCGTTACATATTCTGTCGGCGGTCTGATCTTAAGCAACTCCGGTGCGATCACAGCGAACTACTGGCTGTCTGAGATCTACGATACAGAGATCGCAGAGGCTCACAGAAGAGGCGATATCCACATCCACGATCTGTCTATGTTAACAGGTTACTGTGCAGGATGGTCCTTAAAGCAGCTGATCCAGGACGGCCTTGGCGGTATCCCAGGCAAGATCACTTCCTCTCCGGCAAGACACCTTTCCGTTCTCTGCAACCAGATGGTAAACTTCCTTGGTATCATGCAGAACGAGTGGGCAGGTGCGCAGGCATTCTCCTCTTTTGATACATATTTAGCTCCGTTTGTAAAAGTAGACAATCTTTCTTATAAAGAAGTTAAGAAATGCATCGAGGCATTTATCTACGGTGTAAATACACCGAGCCGTTGGGGTACACAGGCTCCGTTCTCCAATATCACTCTCGACTGGACAGTTCCGGAGGATATGGAGCATATGCCGGCAATCGTTGGCGGTAAGAACATGGACTTCACTTACGGCGATTGTAAGAAAGAGATGGATATGATCAACAAAGCGTTCATCGAGACAATGGTTGAAGGTGACGCAAACGGTCGTGGTTTCCAGTATCCGATCCCGACATACTCCATCACAAAAGATTTCGACTGGTCCGATACAGAGAACAACCGTCTGTTATTTGAGATGACATCCAAATACGGTACTCCGTATTTCTCCAACTATATCAACAGCGATATGCAGCCGAGTGACGTGCGCAGTATGTGCTGCCGTCTTCGTCTGGATCTTCGTGAACTCAGAAAGAAAACAGGTGGTTTCTTCGGCGCAGGCGAGAGCACAGGTTCTGTAGGTGTTGTTACTATCAACATCCCGAGAATCGCGTACCTTTCCAAGAACGAGAAAGAGTTCTACGAGAGACTTGACAGAATCATGGATATTTCCGCACGTTCCTTAAAGATCAAACGTGAAGTTATCACAAAGCTTCTTGACGGCGGTCTGTATCCGTATACAAAGAGATACCTTGGTACATTCAACAACCACTTCTCCACAATCGGTCTGATCGGTATGAACGAGGCCTGCTTAAATGCGAAGTGGCTGCAGAAGAATCTGATCACAGAGGAAGCACAGGAGTTTACAAAGAATGTTCTGAACCACATGAGAGAGCGTCTTGTCAACTACCAGGAGGAGTACGGCGATCTTTACAACTTAGAGGCTACTCCGGCTGAGTCCACAACTTATCGTCTTGCAAAACACGATAAGTCCAAATATCCGGATATCATCACAGCAGGTGAGGCAGACGGTACACCGTACTACACAAACAGTTCCCACCTTCCGGTTAGCTACACAGCTGACGTATTTGATGCTCTGGATATCCAGGATGAGTTACAGACTCTGTACACATCCGGTACTGTATTCCATGCATTCCTTGGCGAGAAACTTCCGGATTGGAAGGCTGCTGCGAAGATGGTTCGTACAATTGCGGAAAACTACAAGCTTCCGTACTACACACTGTCTCCGACATACTCCATCTGTAAGGAGCACGGCTACCTGATCGGTGAACATTATACATGTCCGGTTTGTGGTGAGAAGGCAGAAGTTTACAGCCGTATTACCGGTTACTATCGTCCGGTTCAGAACTGGAACGACGGTAAGACTCAGGAGTTCAAAGAGCGTAAAGTTTACGATATGAAGTCCTCTGTACTGAAGAGAAACCCAGAAGCGTCCAAGACAATCGTTGAGGCGATCCAGGCTGCAAAGAACAGCGTGCAGATGGCTCAGGAAGAGCAGAAGGCAGCTGTAAATCAGACTGCAGGCACAGGTGCAAACGGTGTTTACCTGTTCACAACAAAGACTTGCCCGAACTGTAAGATCGCAAAGCAGTTCTTAAAAGACGAAGCATACCAGGTAGTGGATGCTGAGGAAAATCCGGAACTGACAGATGCTTACGGTATCATGCAGGCTCCGACACTTGTGATCGTAAATAACGGCGAAGTGCAGAAATTTGTAAATGCTTCCAACATTAAGAAGTATGTGGATTCTAAAAGATAATACTTAGAGTCCTGATAAAAATAGAAAAGAGTTCTTATACTAAGAGCGGATGATATCTGATTTTGTACAGATGTTGTCCGCTCTTTTGTTTGACGTGATATGTCGCATTTGATATACTTATTTTTGGAGAAATGGTTTCAGAAAGGACTGGAAAATGATATGGAGAATGTAAAGGGTAGAGGAAAAGAATTTGCTCTGGATCTTCTTTATGATATCATAGGAGGATTCCTGCAGGCGATCGGTCTGCATTGCTTCATCGACAGTATTGATATTGCTCCGGGTGGAGCGACAGGTCTTGCGATTCTCTTGAATCGTTTTACACATTTACCGCTTGGTACATTGACATTTATGATCAATATCCCGTTACTAATCGCTTCCTGGATCTGGCTTGGCAAGTCCAGAACATTGAAAACGTTCAAAACCGTAGCGATCCTGACATTGATCTTAGACTTTATCGTAACTCCGTATGTTCCGATCTATACAGGTGATAAACTGGTTTCCTGTATCTTTGGTGCAGTTATGGTTGGTGCCAGCCTGGCAGTTGTCTTCATGCGCGGTTCCACAACCGGCGGCGGAGATATTATGGCGAAGCTTCTGCAGAAGTTCCGTCCGCATATGCAGACAAGTACGGCCGTGTTATTGACCGACTTTGTGATCGTTGCGGCGTCTATGCTGGTGTTTAAAAATATTGAAGCCGGTCTGTATGGCGTTATCAACATGGTGCTTGGTTCCTACGTGATCGATACCATTCTCTATGGTACCAATAAGAGTACGATGATCACAGTTATGTCTCCGGAGACTCCAAAGATCGCGCAGATGCTGATGGACGAGCTGGAGCGTGGTGTTACATTCTATAAAAGCCGCGGCGCATATTCCGGACGTGAGGGAGAAGCGCTGATCTGTGTTGTTGACAGAAAGCAGTTCTACAAAGCAAAGAAAATGATCTACAGTGTGGATCCGAGAGCATTCCTGATCGTGTCCGAGGCGAAGGAAGTTTATGGTGAAGGATTCTTAGATTCTGACTGGGAAGTATAATAGAGTATGAAAGTATTTTTATGTGAAACGATCCATGGCAAAGCAGTGGATCTATTGAAATCAAAAGGCGAGATTATTTCTGATTGGAACCGGATCGGAGAAGTGGATGCTCTGATCACTCGTGCGATCAAGGTGGGCCCGAAGGAGATGGATCAGATACCGAATCTGAAGGTGGTTGCAGTCCACGGAACCGGAACGGATGATGTGGATCTGGCAGAAGCGAAAAAGCGAGGGATTCGCGTGGTGTATGCCCCGCATTTAAATGCTAATGCAGTCGCGGAGCTGAGTGTGGGACTTATGCTTGCGGTTTGCAGAAAGATTGTGGAAGCACGTCAGCTGATCGACAGCTTTGACGGTACAGACGGCAGCATGATTCCGGACAGTGCTAAACAGGCAAAGGCGCAGGCAGATCTTCGAGGATTTGATCTTCGAGGAAAAGTATGTGGCCTGATCGGATTTGGTGCTATCGCGACAAAGGTTGCGGATATTGTAAGACTGGGATTTGGTATGGATGTGATCGCATATTCTCCGTCCTTGACAGCGGAGAGGACAGCAGAACATGGAGCCATCTGTGCAAGTTCTGTGGAACAGGTGCTGGAAACAGCGGATGTGGTTTGCTTATGCCTTCCGCTGACAGAGAAGTCCAGAGGCATGATCTCAGCAGAGCGTATCGCAAGGATGAAAGAAGGAGCGATGCTGATCAATACAGCACGTGGTCCGTTGGTAGACGAAAGTGCTCTTTGTGAAGCTCTGAAATCCGGCAAACTTGCCGGAGCAGCCAGCGATGTTTTCTGTGAGGGATTCCCGAAGAAGGGAAATCCTCTTCTGGAACTTTCTAATTTCGTGGCGACTCCGCATATTGGAGCCAACACAGATGACGCATTGTATGCGGTAGGAATGGCATGTGCAGAGCAGATCGTGGATGTGCTGGAAGGAAGAGAACCGAAGTATCCGGTTGTCTAGATCATTGATAAATATGGATAATAAAAACTGGCGAAGGAGAATTCTTTCGCCAGTTTTTTTATGGAAATATTTAGTGTTTTTTATTGATATTGCTCCAGACGATGACCATACCGATCGTACCCATGACGGTTGCAAAGATCAGGAGAGTTTTGATTCCCCAAAGGTCGATCATAGGTCCGCCGATCAGGGCGCTGACTACATTACCAAGGGTAAATGCCATAGTCATGCAGGCCTGTCCTTTGACTGCGTCCTGTTTCTCCATCTCTGCATTTACATAGTATACAGAGGCAACTGCAATGAGCGCCCAAGCGCCGCATGCAAGCATCTGAACTCCGTAGAAGGAGAGAACATTCGGTGCGAAATAAGAAGCAATTGCTTTGATCACGAAGAACACCGTCGATATCTTGTACCATGTGGCTGCCGATGCTTTCTTTAAGAGATATACAAAGAAAAACATAGTCGGAAGCTCCGACATAGCCGCGATGGACATGGCAGTACCTGCATTGGCACTGTTGCCTCCGATGGTCGAGAGGATCTGGTAGATGAAGTTATTCAGCAGCATGTGACAAGAGCAAATGAAGCCATAACCTACCAGAACAAAGCAGAAGCTTCGATAGTGATCAAAAAAGTATTTCAGATTATCTAAAACAGAGGCCTGTTGTTTCGTCTTTGTATCGTCGACCACTGCCTTTTCAAACGGGAAGCGTCTTACAACCAGGATCAGTACCAGGGAAAAGAGAATGGCTCCGATCGGTGCGGTAACGGTGCCGTACTGTGTAACCATGATACCGAGAATGGAGGTAGCGATGGCGTAAGCGATGGAACCGCAGCCACGGGCGAGACCGAAATTCAGTTTTTTGCCTTGGTTGATCGGCTCCATACCAAGAGCACTGATCAGTGGCATCAGAAGCTGGTTGAGCATGATCAGTCCACCGTAACAGAGGAGGATCACCACAGCAAATCGTTTTCCCGAAAGGATCAGGATGGCTGCCAGCGTTGTGAAGATGGCAGAGCATGCAGGCACAATGAACTTCAGCGACGGGCTCGTTGGCTTGTCAGCGTAGGACGCGACCATTGGCTGTAAGCATGCAGAGATCAGACTGACAGTAGCGATCAGAATACCGATCTGAGTGTTGGAAAATCCGGCATCCAGAAGGTAAATACTGGTATAGCTTGTGGATGCAGCGTAGGCCATCCAGTAAAAGGCCTGGATCAGACCATACCCGGAAGTCATAGAACGTTCTTTAGAAGTCGTATTTGATGAATTCATAGGTATCGTTTCTGATTTATTTCAGGTACGGAGCAGCAATCTTCTCGATTGCATCCGGGTTTGCAGCGTTCCACTCGTCATATTTCATACCGCTTGCAGTAACGGCTTTTCCGAGTTCTACTAAGAATGCCGGGATCTCAGTTTCTAACATAGTACCGATCTCACGACCCATAGCCTCTTTGCCCTGAAGGCTGCAGCCGTTTACGGAGAATGTGAATGCCGGGTGTGCAACTTTATCGATCAGTTTAACACCGCCGCGGAAGCCTAATGCAGCTGTCTGGTGTGTACCGCAGGAGGACGGACATCCGGAGATGTGGATGATCGGGAGAGCGCCACATGGAAGTTCTGCTGCACGTGTAGCTTCGATACATTTCTTAAGAAGACCTGCGGAGTCACGAACACCCTGCTGGCAGATAGTAGCGCCAACACAGCTTACGGAACACTCGAAGATGTTCTGTGCGCCGTTTGCAGTCACAGCGAGAACCTTTTCAGCTTCAGCGCCTGTCAGGTTGATGATATAAACCTGCTCGTTCGGATCAATACGAAGCTCAACAGCTTCCATATCCTTGATGAGCTCATTTACTGCGATGAACTCTTCCGGAGTCGGTGTACCACCGAGCGGATGCCAGAGAACTGCATAGAGACCGTCCTGTTTCTGCTCGATCACACGCGGGCCGGCAGCTGTTGTACCGTCGCCTTTCTTTGTGATCTCTTCGATCACGATATCCAGGTCAAGGTTTTCACCTTCTGCGTAAACCTCTTCTAATTTTTCGTTAAATGCTTTTACATAGTTTTCTGCGCCGCCAAGTGCTTCCACGATGAAACGGGAACGAGCTTTGCCTCGGTTCTCATAGTTACCGTATGCGCAGAAAGTCTTCCACATTGCTCTTGCGTAGTAGAGGATCTTGTTCGGCTCAACTGCATCTGCAACTTTTACACCGAAGGACGGGCCATTTCCAAGACCGCCTGCGCTCCAGATGTCGAATTTGCCGTCCGGTCTTGCAATGAAGCCCAGGTCACGGTATGTGGAGTGCGGAATGTTGGCCGGAGAGTTGGAGAAACCGATCTTTAATTTTCTCGGCATCTTCGGAGTGTTGATGTAGTTCATCATGTACTCTGCGAGAGCCTCTGCGTATGGCATAACATGGAAAAACTCATCTTTCTGTACGCCGGAGAGCGGAGCACACATCACGTTACGCGGGAAATCTCCGCCACCGCCCATGGTTACGATGTTGTGGTCAAGACCGCCTTCCATGATGTCATATAATGCTTCCGGATGAAGATTGTGAAGCTGAACAGTCTGACAGGTTGTGTAGTGAAGCATATTCACGTTGTGCTTCTTTAAAGACTCTGCAATATAGTTCATCTTATCTTTTGTCAGACGGCCGGCTGTCATACGAAGACGAAGCATGTGAACGGCCGGATCCTTCTGGGCATAGCTTCCGAATTTACCGGATGTTCCCTTATAGCCGTTGCGGTCGATTTCACCTGCGTGAAATGCTTCTGTTTTCTCTTTGAATAATGCAATTCCCTCTTTCCAGGACTGCGGATCGATCTTATTAAACATTTCGATTTCCCCCTTAAATATAAAAAAACGTTACGTCAAGCGTATACACATAGATACCTACATTATACCAAGAGAAGGGGGGCTTGTCCATGAAAATAAAATAGAAGACCGCCCCTTGGCAGATGCCCTGAGACGGTCTTAAATGGATTGAAGAGCTGAATTGGAAAATCAAATGACTAGCTTTCAAGTCCAAGTTTTTTCGCATATTCTTTGTATTCTTCGTACCACTGATTATATAAATCCTGTTCAAGAACTTTATCAATAATTTCATTCACGCGATCTGTCAGCTCATCTTCGCCGAGCGGGAGACCGATGCGTGTGCCCTGTGTGTCGAGGTCGACAGTAAAATAGAAGTCCGGGAGGATCATCAGTCCGCATTCCGGGTTGGATTCCATATACAGTTCTGCCATCTTAAGGGCTGCTGCCATAGCATCTGCACGTCCTGTCTGAACCATCAGGAATGCATCGTTGGTGGAAGATACCTGATTGTACTCTTTGTAAGCCGGGATCTGCTCGCGTACGAACATTTCCTGTAAAGAACCGTTCTGAGCAGCAACTGTTTTATCTGCCAGATCTTCAAGAGTCTTGATCTTATCTGCGTCTTCTTTGCGGATCAGGATACCGTAAGATTTCTGCGGATCATCGCTTCCGTAATAGTAACCTTTGGAAAGGTTCATGGTCTCGGCGCGGCTCGGTGTGTAAGCGAGAGCGGAGATTGCCATGTCAAATTTTCCGGAAGTCATACTGCCGAGAACACTTGTAAAATCCATCGGTTTTAAACGAAGTTCAACACCAAGGTCGTTGGCGATGAATTTGGCAAGTTCGATATCGGAACCGACGATATTGTCGTCACCTGCGATGGTCGGATCGATGAATTCGTTCGGTGCGAAATACGGTTCTGTCGCAACTTCGATATATCCTCTTTGTAAAATATCTTCTAAACGGTTGGAAGGAGCATGAGAAATCTCACCGGCTGTTGTCATGGCTTCTGTTGTGATCGCTTCAGTTGTAGCTGCATGTGTGGATGCCTCCGCAACGGTGCAGGCTGTCAGAGCTGCCATGGAAAGTGTTAATGTAGCAACGAGAGTGATGAGTAAATTAGTTTTTCTCATGGAAAAATCCTCCTTCTTTGAATATTTTTTATAAATACTATGCTCTGTTGATTTATCATGCTACCATGGTAAATCACTAATATGAACTCAGTATAATCTCAAGCTATGTATTTGTCAAGGTACATTCGGATTCTTTTCATTTTCTTAACCTGCAAAGGGAATTTATCTAGGAATTCGGGAGCTCTGCTTTGGAAAGTGCCGTCTTGACTGCATTCATCAGTGCGACAGAGGTATATTGGGAGCCGGTCGGATATTCCAGGCCTTCCAGGGACTGATTAGTTATGATCTGAGAAGCCAGACTTTCCATGGCAGGCTGCATGAGAGGATACATGGTCTCGATGGATTCACTGAGGGGTACCAGGGATACGGAAGTGATCTTGTTAGCATCGACCGTTACTTCCACATTGGCATTTTGATTCCCTAGTACAATGGTGGAGGAATACAGACCAGGCGTGTAGACGGTCGGTACAGCTTCCGTGGATGGGGAAGTCTCGTCCTTTCCGGAGCGGAACATGATCAGAAACAGGACGATCAGAAATAATGCAAGACCGATAAAAAGCGCGGTGTAAATAAGTTCTTTCATTCGCAGGACGACAATTTTTGTTTTAGCACTCATAGAGGGATCCTTTTCCTTTTATTTTTTTGTACAGTTTATGAGAATTGTAGGGAGAAAATGCAAGTGCAGGAGAAGGGAAATTGTGATATACTTTTTATCAATAGCGAAGGGAGATAATGTATGGCACTGACACTGGTAACCGGCGGGGCCGGATCGGGAAAAACAGAATATATTTACAAGAAGATCATTGACTGGTCCATAAGGGAACCGGAGCGCCAGTTCTTTGTGATCGTTCCGGAGCAGGCGACCATGCAGGCGCAAAAAGACATTATTCGTCTGCACCCGCACCATGGTACGATGAACATCGATATGGCCAGCTTCCAGCGTCTGGCTTATCGAATCTTTGGAGAACTTTCACTTCCGCAGCCGGAAGTTTTGGACGATACCGGAAAGACTATGGTACTTCGAAAACTGGCTGGTGAACATAAAAAAGATCTGGAAGTGTTCTCTTCTCATCTGAATCAGGCGGGATTTATCAGCGAAGTGAAGTCCATGCTTTCTGAGTTATACCAGTATGGTGTGACTCCGGAATTATTGGCAGACCAGATGGAAAAGGAAGGCATGAGCCGTCTGTTGGTACGAAAGCTGGAAGATATGAATGTGATCTTCGAAGCATTTCGTGAATTTACAAAAGAGCGTTACATTACCATGGAGGAACTTTTGGATGTTCTCTGTGCAGTGGTGGAACGTTCGGAATTATTGAAAGACAGTGTATTTGTCCTGGACGGTTATACCGGTTTTACACCGGTGCAGTACCGTCTGATCGGACTGTTATTAAAAATATGTAAGGATGTCTTCGTGACCGTAACGGCTACGGAAGACGCGCTTTCCGGACCGGAAAATGAGGCAGACCTATTTGATATGAGCCGGAAGATGGCAGGAAAACTGAAGGCTCTGGCGAAAGAACATGGAGTGGAAGTGTGCGAGGATCTGAAGTTGTTCCAGAGACCGCTTCCGAGATTTATGAGAAGTCCGGCGTTGGATTACCTGGAGCGGACCATGTTCCGTTATCCGTATCAGCCATATAAGGAAGATTCTGACGAGATCCGTCTGATCCAGGCGGAAAATCCGGCCGATGAGGTGGATTTTGTTGTGAATCAGATTCACCAGCTGGTAAAACGTGAGAACTATCGATATCGTGAGATCGCGGTAGTCTGCGGAAATCTTGCGGGATATTCCAAGGAAATGATGCATCAGTTTGAGGAGAGTGAGATCCCGTTTTTCCTGGATGAGAAGCGCGACGTTTCCGGAAATCCGTTTATACGACTGATGAAAGCTGCGCTGGAAATTGTGCGTCACGGATTTGATTATGAGAGTATGTTCCAGTACCTGCGAACCGGTCTTGTGACGGATGACGTGGAGAAGATCGACCGACTGGAGACTTATGTGCGTGCCATGGGCATCCGTGGACTTGCAAAATGGAACGAGCCTTGGGAGCGTACCTTTGAGGGCGGAGGACGCCTGAATTTGGTGGAGCTTCAGGCATTCAAAGTAGAAATCTTAGCGCCGCTTGTAACTTTAAAAGAAAAGATGGCACTTCAGGACGGTTCAGTTGCAGCCATGACGACTGCACTGACAGAACTGTTGGAAACACTGGAAATCGAGAAGAAGCTGGCTGACCAGGCAAAATGGTTCCGTGAAAACGGAATGGAAAAAGAAGCACGGGAATATGAGGATATTTACGAACTGGTTCTGGAACTTTTTGAACGCCTATATAATCTGCTTGGAGAAGAGGTTGTATCCAAGAGAGAGTATCTGGAGATCTTAAATGCAGGTTTCATGGAGTTGAAGGTAGGCATGATCCCGGCCGGCGCAGACCGTGTGGTGATCGGAGATCTGAAACGAACCAGACTGTCCGGAATCCGTGCGCTGTTCTTTGTCGGTGTCAATGAAGGTGTAGTTCCTGCAGATACGTCCAAAGGCGGAATTCTGACTGATCAGGAACGAGAAACATTAAAGAAAAATGCCCTGGAACTGGCACCGACTGCCAGAGAAGAGGGCTTTATGCAGAGATTTTATCTGTATCTGGCGATGACGAAACCAAGCGAGCGTCTGATCTTATCCTGGTCTGCGCTTTCTTCAGATGGAAAGACCATGCGTCCTTCCGGAATCATCAGTCAGATCCGCAAACGTTTTCCTCTTTTAGAGGTCAAATCTGCAGCCGAAGAAAAAGAAGGAACTATCAGTTACAGGGCCGCAAACAAAGCTGTGATCGCATGGCTTCAGGATCCGGACAATATGGACCAGCATCCGGAGTTTATGGAGCTGTATCGTTATTTGGCTCAGAATGGAAACAAAGCGGAAGAAATGGAACGTCTGGCAGAAGCATGTGCGTATTCTTACGAAGAGTCAGGAATCGGACGAGAGGCTGCCAGTGAATTGTACGGACAGATGTTAAATGGCAGTGTGACCCGTATGGAAGGTTATGCAGCCTGTGCGTATGCTCATTTCTTGAGTTATGGTCTGGAACTGAAAAAGCGCAGAGAATATGAACTGGATCTTTCCGATATGGGCAATCTGTTCCATCGTTCCATTGATATTTTCTTCCATGAAGTGCGTGAGCGCGGACTGGATTTCCGTACCATTGAGGAAAAAGAACGTCGCAAACTAGTAAAAGCGATCGTGGACCGTGTTGCCAATGAATATCGCAATACGATCATGAAGAGTTCTGCCAGAAACAGCTATCTGGAAAAGAAGGTGGAGCGTATCACGGACCGTACGATCCGTGCGCTGATCTACCAGATCCGGAAAGGTGATTTTGAACCGGAAGAGTTTGAGGTAGATGTGACTACGAGAATCCCGCTGCGAAGCGGAGAGGCGCTGAATCTTCGCGGACGAATCGACCGTCTGGATACCTTTGAGGATGAAGACAAGATCTATGTAAAGATCATGGATTATAAATCCGGAAGTACATCCTTTGACCTGGCACTTTTATACCATGGTCTGCAGATGCAGCTGGTGGTATATATGGATGCTGCTCTGCAGATGCAGAACAAAAAGAAACCGGACAAAGAAGCCGTTCCGGCCGGAATTTTCTATTATCATATTGATGATCCGGTCGTGGATCGTCCGGAGGCAGATGGAGCCGAGGCAGTAGAAGCAGAGGTATTAAAGAAACTGCGCATGAATGGTCTTGTAAACAGCAGTCTGGATGTAATCCGACATCTGGACCGTGAGATCATAAGCGAGTCGGATGTCATTCCGGTGGCTTTGAAGGATGGACTCATTTCATCTTCCAAATCTTCTGTAGCCGGAGGAGACCGCTTTAAGAAATTATCCGGTTTTGTAAATAAGAGTCTGAAGGCAATGGGCGAGGAAATTTTAGACGGAAATACGGCAGTTAATCCTTATAAGCAAGGCCAGAGAACTGCCTGTGACTACTGCCCATACCACAGTATCTGTGGTTTTGATCTGAAAACACAGGGATTTGCCTTCCGCAAATTTAAGTCATTGAAAGCAGATCAGATCTGGGCGAAGATCGAAGAAGAACATGAAGGAGGTGCGGCAGATGGCGAGCGTGACATGGACAACGGAACAACAGCAGGTCATTGATACTCGTGGCCGTAACCTTTTGGTATCGGCAGCAGCAGGCAGTGGTAAAACTGCAGTTTTGGTAGAGAGGATCATCCAGATGGTGACGGATCCGGATCATCCGGTGGATATTGACCGTTTGTTGGTCATGACTTTCACCAATGCAGCTGCGGCTGAGATGCGTGAGCGAATCGGAGAGGCGCTGGAACAGAGACTGGAGGCGAATCCGGGTGACCGAAACCTGGAACGACAGACAACACTGATCCATCATGCGAAGATTACGACGATTGATAGCTTT
>JAFYOD010000225.1 GCA_017556515.1 Lachnospiraceae bacterium | reverse complement strand
TAAGTTGAGACAGAGGTTTTTTTGTTCCCAATTCTTTAGGCATAATGTTGTCCGGGCTTCATATATTGAGGTAAAGGAGAGTGGGACAATGACTGCAGCAGAATTTAAATATATGTTTTATCAAACGATACCGGAAGAAGGGCATGTGCAGGAAGTTCGAATTCGGGCAGGCAGACCGATCTTTGTTCGTATAAATGGTGAGGAAATACAGATGAATGGTTATGCAGATCATCGGCTGATCCGGGAATTGTTAGAACTGTTTGCGAATCATTCCTTATATGCATACGAGGAGGAGATCCGCCAGGGATTTCTTACGATCGAAGGCGGGCATCGGGTCGGGCTTTCCGGGAAGGTGGTTTTGGATGGTACGGAGATCCGTACCATGAAGGACATTTCAGGACTAAACATTCGACTGGCTCACGAAAGGAAAGGATGTGCAGAATCGATCCTTCCATGGTTGTACCAAGATGAGCGAATACAAAATACAATATTTATTTCACCTCCGGGAGGCGGAAAAACAACAATTCTGAGAGATGTGATCCGCCTGATTTCTGATGGCAATTCGCATAGTCCGGGAAAAAACGTATCGGTTGTGGATGAACGTTCAGAAATCGGAGCGTGTCTGCGTGGGATTCCACAGTGCGATCTTGGAAAGAGAACAGATATTTTAGATGGATGTCCGAAGGCATTGGGAATGACAATGATGATCCGATCTATGGGACCGGAGGTGTTGGCTGTAGATGAAATTGGAACAAGAGCGGATCTGGAGGCGCTGCGTAATGCACTTCGTTCTGGAGTCCGGATCCTTGCGACTGTGCACGGTGATTCACTGGAGGATATTCAAAAGAAACCGATTCTTTCTGAAATGGTAGAGGATGGTATATTTGGCCGCTATTTGATTTTAGGGAAATTTCCAGATCCGGGAACGTTGCGCGGAGTTTACGATGGGCAATGTCGGGAATTGTTTTCAAGGAAATATGATGGAAAATAAGTTTGGATAAGGAGAGAGACCCATGCGGATTCTGGGGATAATATTCATGTCTTTGTCCTTGACAGGGGGAGGCTTTCTCTTGGCGGAATATAAAAGGGAGAGACTGAAGATGCTGGTACAGTTGCGACAAATGATCCATTATTTAAAGAGTCAGATCCTGTATTCGAATGCAACACTTCCGGAGGCTGTTGATGAGGTAGGGATTCAATTTGAAAACCAGGAAAACGACCGGGAACAGGGATGGAGACCATCTTCCTTTTTTCAGGACGTCAGTCAACTGCTGGAAGAACAAGGGAATCGTCCGTTTTCAGAAGTTTGGAGACTTGCAGCTGAGAGGATCCCGCCAGGGGTTTCATTGACAAAACGTGACCGTGAAAACTTGCGCTCTCTTGGGGGAAAGCTTGGATATACAGACCGCAACATGCAAGAACGTACGCTTTTATTTTATTTGGAACAGTTAGATGAAACCACAAGTAACGTGAAAGAAGAGGTCGAAATAGTAGGAAAATTATACCGGACCCTTGGGGTGGCAGCGGGAGTATTTTGGTTCGTCTTATTCATTTAGAGAAAAAGTAAAGGATTCTGCAGAGAACATAATGAAGGAGCAAGGAATTATGGGAGTGAATTTGATTTTCAAAATAGCAGCTGTGGGGATTCTCGTTTCGGTCATGTGTCAGGTGCTAAAACATAGTGGAAGGGAGGACCAGGCGTTTCTTACCAGTCTTGCAGGATTGCTTTTGGTTTTGTTTTGGATCGTGCCGTACATATACGAATTATTTGAGACTATAAAGACATTGTTTGCATTGTAATGGAGGGACCATTTATGACAACAATTCAGGCAGCAATTCTGGGAATGGTGGCTGTGGTCCTGGCTGTGCAGATGAAATCACTGAGACCGGAATATTCGACATACCTGATCTTAGGAGCAGGCGTGATCATTGCGGGACTGGCAGTATCCAGTCTTGATGTAATCTTGGAAACGATCCGGATCATCGGTACATATATGGAGATAGAAAACAGTTACCTAGGGACACTTTTGAAAATGGTTGGTGTCGCATATGTTGTGGAGTTTGCTTCTGGATTCTGTAAAGATGCAGGTTTTGCGTCTCTTGGGATGCAAGTGGAAATGTTTGGGAAAATTTCTATTTTGGTGATCAGCAGTCCGATCCTTCTGGCCCTGTTGGAAACGCTGCAGAAATTCATGAAATGAGAGGAGGGAGAGGAGCATCGATATCGATTCATTTCGCGTGGAAGAAATTCAAGAATTCCTAAACTCCATTTCAGGATCAGGAAGCTTGAGCATGCCGTTTTCTGAGATCATGGATAACCTGGCCAACGGAAATCTGACGGAAATCTTGAAAGCATATACCGGAGTAATAAAAAAAATATTATTTTCTGAGCTTGCAACGAATCGGACACTGCTCGTACAGATCGTGATCCTTGCACTGATCGGGGCAATATTTTCCGGATTTTCCGGGCTTTTTGGTTCCGGACATGTGGGAGAAACCGGGTTTTATGTGGTCTATCTTTTAATAATGACCTTTCTTACAACCGGCTTTTTTGCATCGATTTGTATTGCCGTAGAGGTAACGGAACAACTGATGCGGTTTATGCAAGTGTTACTTCCGGCATATTTTCTGGCGGTAACTGCGGCAGGGGGAGCATTGACATCGGCTGCGATCTGTGGATTTACGATAGGCGCGATAGGAGTTGTTCAATCCGTTTTGTCGGAAATCCTGATCCCATTAACAAGAGTCTTTATGTTAATGGTAATGGCCGGAAATTTACTGAAAGAGGATATGATATCAAAATTAACAGAACTTCTCCGTCATGGTATTTTATGGACTATGAAAACTTTGTTCGGCGGGATTGTCGGATTTCATGTGATCCAGGGAATGATCCTTCCACAGGCAGATGCAATGAAAAATGCTTCTGTCATTCGTCTTACCCAGATTATCCCGGGAATTGGAGGAGGAGTAGGAGCTGTGTCTCAACTTGTGATGGGATCCGGTGTATTGATCAAAAATACAGCCGGCGCTGCGGCGGTTGTTATATTGCTGATCCTATCTTCCGTCCCGATTTTGAAACTTTGTTTTTTGACCGTTTTGTATTACCTGGCAGCTGCAGTTATGCAGCCTGTTTGTGACAAACGCCTGGTATCTTGTATGGAGGGAGCCGCAGCCGGTCATGCGCTGCTGCTGAAACTGGTTGGTTACTCGTTGGCAATGTTTATATTGACAATTGCGATCATCTGTATTTCGACGAATGCAGTCTGGTATGCGAGGTAAAGATATGGAAGGAATTTATGACTGGATCCGTAATCTGATATCGTTTCTGCTTCTGATGACATTGATCACGAATCTGCTTCCGGACAAGAAGTATGAAAAGTATTTGCGTTTGTTTACGGGAGCCGTTTTTTTATTGTTATTTTTTTCGCCGCTCACAGACCTATATGGATTAGAACGAAAAATGGCGGGAGCTTTTGAACGTATCACGTTTCAGACAGATGTGCAATTGCTGAAAAAAGAGATTGAAAATGTAGATGGTGTGCGGATGCAACAAGTGATATCACAGTATGAAAATATCTTGAAGCAGGAATTGAAGTCGATGGCTGAGAACATCGAGGCAGATTGTGAGGCTGTAGAATTAGTGATGGAAACTGACCGGGAACGAGAAACATTTGGGAAGGTGAAACAAGTGAAACTAGTATTTTCTCAGGACAAAAGTGTGGGGCCGGAGCGAGCCATGGAGAATAATCGTCGGATCTCTGAACTGAGAACGCAGATAGGAGACTATTATGGAGTGGAAGAAGGGAACATTGCAATCCTTGTTGAGACTAAATAAGGAGAAGTTGATTTTTTTATTTTGTTCCGGGATGCTTTTGTTTGTACTGGCACTTCCGACTGGCAAGGGATCGGAAAAGATGGATGTCCAAGTAAGTGATCTTAAAGACGAACATGAGGATTCTTATGAAGAGTTTTTAGAACTTCGTATTCGTAATATTTTACGAGGAGTCGAGGGGGTTGGAGAAGTGGATGTTATGGTTTCATTAAACGGAGAAACATCGGTTTCTATGTTTGATGAGGAACCGACACAAGAGGTTTTGGGTATCATGATCAGTGCAGATGGTGGAGGCAGTTCCGTTGTAAGAGCTGAAATTTCTGAAGCAATGGAAGCATTATTTGGCTTGCCTTCTCATAAGATAAAAGTATTAAAGCGGGTAAAAGAAGGAGTCTGAGACATGAAGAAAATGTTCAGAAGAAACCAGATCATTATTACGACACTGGCGATCATGATCGCGGCAGCCGGATATCTGAATTATTCTGCAAAACAGGAAATCGCAGGTGTGGAAGTGTATGAGGCAGGCATGATGGAGATTTCGGATGAGGACATCTTGGCAGAGAACCAGGCGGTTCACAGTGCAGATGGTGAAAATCTGGTGGAGATCATGAGTCTGGATCATGAAGAGGCAGAACTTCCGGTAGATGTGATTGCTTCGACGGATCAGGAGACCGTGGCGGCAGGGATTGAAAATCCGGGAGAAGCGGTTCTTACAGGGGGAACGACTGTGTCAGAATACATAGCAGGTGTTCAGCTGGATCGGGAACAGATCCGAGCAAAGAATAAAGAAACAATGATGGAACTCATTAACAGTGATCAGATCCCTGACGTGGAAAAACAGGCTGTGATCCAGAACATGATCCGGATGACAGAAATTTCAGAAAAAGAAAATGCAGCGGAGACACTGCTGAAGGCAAAAGGATTTATCGATCCGGTGGTAAGTATTACGGAAAACCAGGTGGATGTGGTCCTCAATGCAGTTAGTCTGACAGATCCGGAGCGGGCTCAGATTGAAGATATCGTAAAGAGAAAGACTGAGATCGGTGCTGAGGGGATTGTGATCACGTTGATGGAATTGGCAGAATAGAACTTCGATAATCAAAGAAACTTTGTGAAAACCCTAGGCAAATCCTATGAATTGTGGTATTATAGTCTTGATATGTAGGAAAAATCATATGACTCGTATCGAATCTAAACATAAATTTTACGGATTGCAGGAGGTAATTATTGTGGCAACAAATACAGAGAGAAGCAGTCATAAAGTATATGAGAAAGATCAGATCGGTGAAGTTCAGATTGCTGACGAAGTAGTAGCAATTATTGCCGGCCTGGCAGCGACAGAAGTAGACGGAGTTGATTCCCTCGCAGGAAACATGAGCAATGAAATCGTTGGAAAGCTTGGCATGAAGAATCTTTCCAAAGGTGTAAAAGTTGAAGTGACAGAGGAGCACGTTTCCGTGAATGTTTCCATGAACTTAAAATATGGATACAGCATCCCGGCTGTATGCGAAAAAGTTCAGGATAAAGTAAAGAGCGCGATTGAAAATATGACAGGTCTTACAGTTCTTGATGTAAACATCAAGATCGCAGGAATCAATATTGAGGACTAAGCGCGAAGCAATGAGCTGTGCGCAGATATAGGCAGTGAAACCCATCGAGAGCTTGCTCTTAGATGGGTTTTGTTGTTTTACAAGGAGGAACCAGAGATGAATTATGACGCATTAAAATATAGCTATCCATCCAGAAGAAGTGTTGTTTACGGAAGACGCGGCATGGTCTGCACCAGTCAGCCGCTGGCTGCTCAGGCAGGTCTTGATATCATTAAAGCAGGAGGAAATGCGATCGATGCTGCAATCGCGACTGCTGCATGTATGACGGTACTTGAACCGACTGCCAACGGTATCGGTGGAGACGCGTTTGCACTGGTATGGACAAAAGGTAAGCTTCACGGTCTGAATGCCAGCGGTAAAGCGCCGATGGCGATCACTGCGGAAAAGGTTCGCGAACTGGGGCATACAGAAATGCCGCAGAGGGGATGGATCCCTGTCATGGTTCCGGGTGCTCCGTCTGCGTGGGCAGAACTGTCCAAAACATTTGGACGCCTTCCATTGACAGAAGTGTTAAAACCTGCGATCAACTATGCGAGAGAGGGATATCCGGCAACTCCATTGACTGCATATTCCTGGCAGAAAGCATACAAACAGTTTACAGAAATCTTGAAAGATGACTGCCATCGCGGATGGTTTGAGACATTTGCGCCGGATGGAAAGGTTCCGAATCCTGGCAGTGTGGTACAGCTGAAGGACCATGCAGATACGCTGGAGAAAATTGCAGAAACCGGTGCTGAGGCGTTTTACAGAGGAGAACTTGCAGAGAAGATCGATGTATTTTCCAGAGAAACCGGCGGTTTCCTGAGAAAAGAAGACTTAAATGCGTATTGGTGCGAGTGGGTGGATCCGATCCATATCAATTATAAAGGATATGATGTCTGGGAAATCCCGCCGAATGGTGACGGAATCATTGCACTTATGGCTCTGAATATTTTAAAAGGATTTGATTACAGCTGCAGGGACTGTGCAGATACTTTCCACAAACAGCTGGAAGCAATGAAGCTGGCATTTGCAGACGGAAAACAGTATGTAGCGGATAAACGTTACATGCGTGTGTCTACAGATGAGATGTTAAGCGATGCATATGCAGCGGAAAGACGCGCTCTGATTACAGATGAGGCTCAGATCCCGGATCCGGGAAAACCAAACGGAAGCGGAACAATTTACCTGTGTACGGCTGACGGAGAAGGCAATATGGTTTCTTATATCCAGAGCAACTACATGGGATTTGGTTCCGGTGTTGTAGTTCCGGGAACCGGAATTTCTTTACAGAACCGTGGCGCAAGCTTTTCATTAAATGACGGGGAAGCGAACTGCCTGGGACCGGGCAAGAAGGTATTCCATACCATCATTCCGGCATTCCTCACAAAAGATGGTGAAGCTGTTGGACCGTTTGGAATCATGGGCGGACCGATGCAGCCGCAGGCACATGTGCAGGTGGTAATGAATACGATTGATTTCATGATGAATCCTCAGGAGGCACTGGATGCTCCGAGATGGCAGTGGACAGGCGGAAAGAAAATCCTGGTAGAAAGAACATTCCCGTATGCAGTGACTGAAGAACTGGTAAGACGTGGACATGAGATCACGGTTGCTGCAGAAAATATTACTTTTGGTCGAGGACAGATCATTTGGCGCAATGAGGAAGGTGTGCTGTGCGGTGCATCGGAACCGAGAGCGGACGGTATTGTGGCGGCGTGGTAAATAACCTCTTGTGGAATTATACATTTTCATGTATAATCTGAAGATAGATAACTATGCTTTTTAAAGCCCGAAGTGGGCCCAGTGGCTATGATAAATGGAGGTAACCCAATGACCAGAAGAGAAGCAAGAGAACATTGTTTTAAGATGCTGTTTTGTCAGGATTTCTATCCGGCAGAGGAAAAGAACGAGCAGTTAGAGCGTTACTTTGACGCACCGATCGAAGATGTGACAAACAAAGAAGGAGTCGATGAGGTGCTCCATGATGTAACTTTAAACGATGAAGAGAAAAAACAGTTAGAAGAGAGAGCTGAGAAGATCATGCTCGCGATCCCGGAACTGGATGAGGAGATCAATAAAGTTGCGGAAGGCTGGAAGACAAACAGAATGGGTACAGTGGAACTGAATATCCTTCGTCTTGCAGTTTATGAGATGAAGCATGATGAGGACGTTCCGGAGAAGGTTGCGATCAACGAGGCGGTTGAGCTTGCAAAGAAATTTGGCGGCGACGATGCTCCGGCTTTCGTTAACGGAATTTTAGCGAAGTTAGTATAAAAACTTTGTGATCGGATTGATCCGGTCAGAGGAGACAGAGCATGGCAGGTGTATATTCTGTAACGCAGGTCAATTCGTATATTAAAAATATGTTTTCACAGGACTTCCTTCTTCGCCGTCTTTCGGTGAAGGGGGAAGTTTCCAACTGCAAATATCATACATCCGGCCATATTTATTTCACATTAAAGGACCGAGGAGGCACACTTGCGGCTGTCATGTTTGCAGGACAGAGGCGCGGTCTGCAGTTTCGTCTGGAAGAGGGACAGCAGATTATTGTAAAAGGAACCGTTGATGTCTATGAAAGAGACGGAAAGTACCAGCTTTATGCGCAGGAGATCGAATTGGCCGGCCGTGGCGATCTTTATGTGAAATTTGAAAAATTATTGCGGGAACTGGAAGAAATGGGGATGTTTGATGCCCAGTATAAGCGTCCGATCCCGAAATATGCAAAACGAGTAGGAATTGTAACTGCACCGACAGGAGCCGCTATACGCGATATTATCAATATCAGTACGCGACGTAATCCGTATGTGCAGTTAGTATTGTATCCGGCCCTTGTACAGGGAGAGGGGGCAAAAGACAGCATTGTCCATGGAATCCGGACATTGGATGCCATGGGGCTGGATGTTATGATCGTCGGCCGTGGAGGCGGTTCGATCGAAGATCTGTGGGCATTCAATGAAGAGGAGGTTGCCCGTGCAATCTTTGCATGTGAGACCCCTGTGATCTCCGCAGTCGGACATGAGACTGATGTGACGATCGCAGACTATGTGGCAGATCTTCGTGCTCCTACACCATCCGCAGCGGCAGAGTTGGCAGTGTTCGACTACGGACAGTTCCAGAGCGATCTGGAGGCAAGAAAACGTAAATTGAACCGTGAGATGGGATTTTTTCTGGATTCGGTAAAAGGAAGACTGAAGCGGGATGAATTAAAGATCCAGATCCATCATCCGCAGAGGATCATTAACGAAAAGAGACAGCGTTTGGCGGATATCGAAGATACGATGAATCGCCGGCTGACTAAAATGATGGATGAGAACAGACGGAGTGTGACTGTGAAGTCTGATACGTTGGAAAGACTTATGGAGCGTCGTCTGGAACATGATAAAAAGCGTCTGGCTTTGGCAAGCGGCAAACTCTGGGGATTATCCCCGTTGAAAAAACTTGGCCAGGGATATGGATTTGTTACAGATGGATCAGGAGAACGACTGGCTTCTGTGAAACAGGCACCGGTGGGAAGTGTGATCCACGTACAAGTGACAGACGGTAAGCTGACGGCGACAGTTGAAAAGCGTGAAGAAGCAGAAAGCTGGAGGGGATAGTTATGGAAACAACAGAACAGAAGATTGCAGAGATGACGATCGAAGAGACTTTTGCTGCGTTAGATGCTCTGATCGACCAGCTGGAAAGTGGAAAAGGATCGCTGGAAGACGCATTTAAAAATTACGAAGAAGGCATGAAGCTCGTAAAGAGCTGTAATGAGAAGATAGAGAAGATTGAAAAACAGATTCTGGTTCTCGGTGGAGGATCAATGGAGGATACGGATCATGGGCAGTATTTTTAAAGATAATTTCAAAAAAGCTGTGGCAGAGACTGAGGCCATCGTATACTCTTATCTGCCGGCGGAAGAAGGACACCAGAAGACGATTTTTGAAGCAATGAACTACAGCATGCAGGCAGGAGGAAAGCGTTTACGCCCGCTCCTTATGCATGAAGTATATAAGATGTTTGGCGGAACAGGGAAGGAAATTGAGCCGTTTATGGCGGCAATCGAGATGATCCATACCTCTTCTCTGATCCATGACGATCTTCCGTGTATGGACAATGACGAACTGCGTCGTGGAAAACCGACCACCTGGAAAGTTTACGGATATGATATGGCAGTTCTCGCAGGTGATGCACTGATGATCTTCGCATTTGAAACAGCTGCAAAAGCACTGGCCCTTGGAGCCGATGCTGCTGCGGTGGTGAAGGCAATGGGAATTCTTGCACAGAAGACAGGCATTTACGGTATGATCGGAGGTCAGACGGTAGATGTGGAATTGACAGGAAAACCGGTGCCGAAAGAGAAACTGGATTTCATTTACCGTTTAAAAACAGGAGCATTGCTGGAAGCATCTATGATGATCGGTGCAGTCCTTGCAGGTGCAACTGAGGAGCAGGTTCAGATCGTAGAGGCCATTGCTGCTGACGTCGGTCTGGCATTCCAGATCCAGGACGATATCCTGGATGTAGTGAGTACTGCGGAGGTACTCGGAAAGCCGGTTCTCAGCGATGAGAAAAATGAAAAGACGACATATGTAACATTAGAAGGACTGGAGAAGGCAAAGGCTGATGTGAAGATGATCTCTGACCGTGCCTGCGACACACTCATG
>JAFYOD010000224.1 GCA_017556515.1 Lachnospiraceae bacterium | reverse complement strand
GCTAAGTTCTTACATTTCAGAAATCTTCTCTATTTCTACAGAAGATACGAAAATGTACTGAAATGCAGTCAGGAAGAAATCTTTGCGCATTTCGGAATTCATGCAGACCTGCAGGAAATCTTCATGCAGATGGAAACTGCATTCCAGGCATATGTTCACGGTGAAGGAAACTTCCAGTACATGAAACAGTATGAGCAGGAAGCAAAGACCATCGAGTACTTACTGGATCGCGAAAACGAGCTGAAGATCGTCAAAGAGTGGTGCGAAAACCTGAAGGCAGAGATTGCCGAGAAGGACGTGACCATTGTAAAACAGCAGGAAGTACAGCGCCTGACTAACAACCATGTGGCAAACCTGGATGTGATCATTGCTGACCTGCGCCGCGAAAATGCAGAGATCGCGAAGACGATCCAGTACCTTGCAAAGCATGAGTCCATCATTTGGAAAGTGCTGAGAAAGTGCCACAGGGTTGTAAATAAGATCTTACCGAAGGGAACAAGAAAACGTAAAGTACTTACTTATGTTAAAAATACACTCCTTCGTCCGGCAAAATACGGAAAACTGTATTTTACAGCTGAGGGTCGCAATCTGATTCGAGGTGATTTTAAGATTGGCGAAGGCTATATGGAACATGGCAAACTGAAATTCCCGTATTTCGAGAATCCGGCTGTTTCCATTGTCATTCCGGTTTATAACCAGATCCATTACACATATGCATGTCTGGTTTCCATCTTACAGAACACTCCGGATGTGACTTATGAAGTGATCATCGCAGATGACGTATCCTCTGACGCAACAAAGGAACTGAATCTGTATGCAGAAAACCTGGTGATCTGCCGCAATCAGACCAATCAGGGATTCCTTAGAAACTGTAACAACGCAGCGAAATCCGCCCGCGGTAAATACGTGATGTTCCTGAACAATGACACACAGGTAACTCCGGGCTGGCTGTCTTCTCTTGTGAACCTGATCGAGTCTGATGATTCCATCGGTATGGTTGGTTCCAAGCTGGTTTATCCGGACGGAAGACTGCAGGAAGCAGGAGGTATCATCTGGAGCGACGGTTCCGGATGGAACTATGGCCGTCTCGACAATCCGGACAAGGCTGAATACAACTATGTAAAAGATGTAGACTACATTTCCGGTGCTGCGATCCTTCTTTCTACAGAACTCTGGAATCAGCTTGGCGGTTTTGATGATCATTTTGCTCCGGCTTACTGTGAGGACTCTGACCTGGCATTCCAGGTACGTGCAGCAGGAAAACGTGTGGTTTATCAGCCGTTATCCAAAGTTATTCACTTCGAAGGTGTTTCCAATGGTACTGACGTCAATGGTACAGGCCTGAAGCGTTATCAGGTGGAAAACAGCAAGAAGTTAAAAGAAAAATGGGCAGAGGAATTTAAGAAGCAGTCTGTGAACACAGGCAATCCAAATCCGTTCCGTGCCCGCGAGCGCAGCCAGAGAAAGCCGGTTGTATTGATCGTGGACCATTATGTTCCGACATTCGATAAAGACGCCGGTTCCAAGACCACATACCAGTACATCAAGATGTTCATTCAGAAGGGTTACCAGGTAAAATTCCTTGGCGACAACTTCCTTCATGAAGAGCCGTATTCCACAGTTCTCCAGCAGATGGGAGTGGAGATCCTTTACGGACCGGAATATCAGGCAGGTATCTGGGACTGGATCATGAAAAATAAAGATGAGATCGATTTTGTATACTTGAACCGTCCGCACATCGCGACCAAGTACATCGATTTCATTAAGAAGAATACAGACATCAAGATCATTTACTATGGTCATGATCTGCACTTCCTTCGTGAGTATCGTGAGTACGAGCTGACAGGAGACATCCAGAAGAAGAGAGATTCTGACTACTGGAAGTCCATTGAGTTTAGTCTTATGGAAAAATCCGAGGTGGCATATTATCCGTCCTACGTGGAAGAGGAAGCCATCCATGCGATCAAACCTGAGATCAATGTGAAAGCGATCACAGCTTACGTATTTGATAAATTCCTTGATAATATCGATATGGACTTCTCTAAACGTGAAGGCCTCCTGTTTGTCGGTGGTTTTGCACATCCGCCGAACGCAGATGCAGTCCTTTGGTTTGCAAGGGAGATCTATCCGCTGATCCGCGAAAAGATCCAGGTTCCGTTCTACATCGTTGGCTCCAAAGTGACAGATGAGATCAAAGCACTGGAAGAGCCGGGCAACGGAATCATCGTAAAAGGTTTTGTATCCGAGGAAGAACTGGCAGAACTCTATGCGACCAGCCGAATCGTCATCGTTCCGCTTCGTTACGGTGCGGGCGTAAAAGGAAAAGTGGTTGAGGCCATCTACAACGGTTCCGTTATCGTGACCACATCCATCGGTGCAGAAGGTATCGCGAATGCAGACAATGTTATGAGAGTTGCAGATGAACCTGCAGATTTTGCAGAGAACGTAGTTGCTCTCTATAATGACCCGGATACATGCAAAAAGATGTCCATGGAAACACAGAAGTTTATCCGAGATTATTTCAGTGTCGATGCAGCATGGAACGTGATCGAAGAGG
>JAFYOD010000003.1 GCA_017556515.1 Lachnospiraceae bacterium | reverse complement strand
TTTTGATGGTATTACATTTGCGATCTACGGAGAGACCAGCGGAGGAAAACGTGACGGAAAGATGATGCGGAGCCAGTTTGCCGCACCGACAGATGAGACGTTTGTGGAATTGACGTTTTCCTATCGAGGTGAGGTATATACCGTCCGCCGCAGCCCGGAATATATGAGAGAAAAAAAGAGAGGAAGCGGCCTGGTAAAAGCCTCCGCTTCCGTAGAGCTTACTCTGCCTGACGGAACTGCTTTTCGTGGCAAGATGAAGGAAACAGACAAAAAACTTTGTGAGATCATGGGCATTGACCGAGAACAGTTTACACAGATTGCCATGATAGCACAGGGAGATTTCCTGCGCCTGCTTTATGCCAAATCCGAGGAGCGTAAAAAAATCTTTTCTACGATTTTCCACACAGGATTATATCGCAAGGTTGAAGAAGAACTTTGGGAGTGCAGAAAAGGATTAAAGGAGAAGATCAGTGGTACAGAAGAACGTTTGAAAGCATATGTCCAGGGGATTCAGATCCCGGAAGGTAACGTGGATGCAGAAAAGGTTGGCATGATCAAAAAAGATGAAGCTCCGGATCCTGTGGTTATCCGGGAGATTTTGGAGCAGTTTCTGGAAATTGACAAACAGAATCTGGCATACGTTACAGAGCCGCTTACGGAAGCAGAGAGTCAGTACCATACATTGTTGGAAAAACGTGGTTTGGCGAAAAATGATAATGATCTTTTGGACCGATTTGAAAAGGTGCGACTTGAACTTCAGGCTTACGAAAATCAGGAACATGCTTTTTCACTGCAGAAAAAAGCGTTGGAAAAAGTGGAAAGAGCATATCGTGTCCGGACGTTTTTTGAAAAATGGAAATTAGCTGAACGTTCGTTGGAAGAAGCAAAACAGACAGAAGGCAGAGTGCTAGTCTTAAGTGAAGACCTGTATGCGAAGCTTCTTACAGCGGCCCAAAATGTAATAGAGCCGGATCAGTTTTTTGCATTTTCCCAGACGTTCCGACAGGAAGAGATTCATGAGATGACCTCTTGGATTTCGGAATGGAAGGCAGAGGAAAAGATACTGCAGACGGCAGAACAGCGCAAACAGGAGCTGGACCGCAGAGCCGATCGTCTGGCACGTGCAGAGCGGGACTGTCATAGCAAAACTAAATCATTAGAACAGAAGATGGCAGATCTTTCTGAAGCCCGAGAACAATATGGAACACTTCAAGAACAGTTTTTCCGCGAACAGGCGGGAATCCTCGCAAAAGAACGATTGAGATCCGGCTGTCCATGTCCGGTCTGCGGTTCTGTGGACCATCCGAGTCCTGCTCAATTATCGGACAATGCAGTATCGGAAGAAGACGTAAGAGACGCACAGGTACTTTGGGAGAAAAAACAGAAGGAATGTGAACAGTTGAGCCTGCTGATCCGCGGAGAACGTGCAAAATTGGAAGAGGCAAAAGCACGGTTGGAGTCTGACAGAAAAGAAATTCCGGTTAATTATGAAACCAGACAAAAGAATCTAAAGATGCTCATAGAAATTTCTGAACGGTCTTTGGATACAAAGGAAAAGGCACAGAAGGCAGGCAGTCTGCGTGCCAATGCAGAAAAACTTGCTGACGGAGCCAGATCTGAATATGAAGAGATTCGGAAAGAAGAAGGTTTTGCAGATGAGGCGGAATATCTGGAAACCATGAGTGTCTGGAAGTCAAAAAATCAGTTTGATCAGGAAAAGAATCGCAATGTCCGTTATTATACGGAGCTGCAGGAAAAACGTACGATGGTTCAGATGTTGATGCAGCAATCGGAGGGAAAAGAACGAACCGATCTGACTGTGTTTGACCAGGAACTGGAACTTCTGAAAACGAAAAAGGATCAGCTTCAGGAACAGAAGGAGCAGATTGCAAGGATCAAAAAGAACCACGAGGATCTGCTGAAAATCCTGGAGAGAGAAGAAAAAGAATACAGTGTGCTCCGAGAGGAGTTTCTGGTTTATGATACACTTTGGCAAGCAGCCGGGGGAAGGATCAAGGGTAAGGTTCGTCTGGATTTTGAAACGTATGTGCAGAGAATGTATTTTGAGAAAATCCTGGCAGCAGCCAATAAACGCTTCATGATTTTTACTGACGGAAAGATGAAACTGAAAAGCAGACCGGTGGATGAGATGGGACTGGTCGGTGCATCCGGACTGGAGCTAAACGTATATGTGATGGGAACCGGAAGGGAACGCGATGTAAAGACATTATCCGGAGGTGAATCTTTCCTGGCATCGCTTGCATTGGCGTTGGGTCTTTCTGATGTGGTACAGAGCCAGGCAGGATCAGTACGTTTAGAATCCATGTTTGTCGATGAAGGTTTCGGTTCTCTGGAT
>JAFYOD010000028.1 GCA_017556515.1 Lachnospiraceae bacterium | reverse complement strand
AGCTTCTCAGGTATTCCATGTTCCGCTGGAAGAAGTAACACCTTTGATCCGCAGAAATGCAAAAGCAGTAAACTTTGGTATTGTTTACGGAATCAGTGCGTTTGGTCTTAGTGAAGATCTGAGTATTTCCAGAAAAGAAGCGCTGGATTATATTAATCGATATTTTGAAACTTATCCGCAGGTTAAGGCTTTCCTGGATGGACTGATCGTAGAGGCCAAGGAAAATGGCTATGTAAAGACAATGTTCAACCGCAGACGCCCGGTTCCTGAATTGAAATCTGCAAACTTTATGCAGCGTTCTTTTGGTGAGCGTGTGGCTATGAACTCTCCGATTCAGGGAACAGCGGCAGACATTATTAAGATCGCAATGATCCGCGTGGATAAGAGACTTCGTGACGAGGGACTACAATCCCGTCTGATCTTGCAGGTTCACGATGAATTGCTGATCGAAGCATTTATTCCGGAATTAGATGAGGTGAAAAAGATTCTGGCGGAAGAAATGAGTCAGGCAGTTCAGATGAAAGTGGATCTGGAAATCGATATGCACGACGGAAAAAACTGGTTTGAGGCGAAATAATTGATGAAATTAGATAATAAAATGATTATCGGTATTACCGGCGGTGTCGGAGCCGGAAAAAGCAGTGTGCTGGATATTCTGCGACATAAATTTGGTGCAAAAGTGATCTTGGCGGATCTGGTGGCACATGATCTTATGGAACCAGGGATGGACGGATTGAAGCGTGTAACAGATGCGCTTGGAACATCCTTTATTCAGGAGGATGGATCGGTAAATCGTCAGAAACTGGCAGAGACCATCTTTCATGATGCACAGGCACTTGCGACAATGAACAGTATTATTCATCCGATGGTATGGGAGTATATTCAGAATGAAGCTCTTACGTGCGAGGAGCAGCTGGTTATTGTCGAAGCAGCTGTTTTTGATACGGCCCCGCAGGGATTGTTCAATGAAATGTGGTATGTATATACGACAGAAGAAAACCGTATCAGCCGTTTGATGGCTAGTCGCGGCTATAGTAAAGAGAAATGCATGAGCATCATCGAAAAGCAGGATTCGGAAGAAGAATTCCGTGCAAGATGCGGACGCGTTATCGACAATAACGGAAGTTCAGAGGAAACGGAAATGCAGATTAAGGAGATTCTTGGAAATGAGATTTGCTAGTATTGCCAGCGGAAGCAGCGGAAACTGCATTTATGCCGGAACAAATAATACCCATGTCCTGATCGATGCCGGAATCAGTGCGAAACGTATTGAAAAAGGATTAGCGGAAATGGGACTGAAAGCCTCTGAACTTTCCGGAATCTGTATCACACACGAACATTCAGATCATATCAAAGGACTCGGTGTACTGGCGCGAAAATATGAGATACCGATCTATGCAACAGAAGGTACGATCGATGAGATCCGTAAAGTAAAGAGCCTTGGTGAATATCCGGAGGAGCTGCTTAAACCGCTGTGTCCGGATGTGAGACTGACCTTGGGCGATCTGGATATTTTGCCATTTCATATTGACCATGATGCGGCAGACCCCGTGGCATATCGAATTCAATCCGGAAAAAAATCGGTTGCGGTTGCGACCGACCTTGGACATTACAATCAGTATACCATCGACCATTTATTAAATCTTGATGCGGTTCTGCTAGAATCGAATCATGATTTACGTATGCTGGAAAGTGGACCGTACCCATACTACTTAAAGCGCAGGATCATGGGAAACTTTGGCCACCTTTCCAATGAAAATGCAGGTCGACTTCTAAATTGTATTTTAAATGATAAGATGAAGTATGTCTTACTTGGACATCTAAGCAAAGAGAACAACCTGCCGGAACTGGCATATGAGACCGTTCGTCTGGAAGTTGATATGGGAGACTGCCCATACTGTACTTCTGACTTCTATATGACTGTAGCAGAACGAGATGAAATGTCAGAAATCATGACGCTATAAAATAAGGAGAGAAATCATGGATAAAGTTATTATTTCAGTAGTAGGAAAAGATACAGTCGGTATTATTGCTGCTATCTGTACATATTTGGCGAAGCACAATGGAAACATCCTTGACATTTCCCAGACCATCGTAAAAGAATATTTCAATATGCTGATGATCATTGACGGAAGCAAGATGGATGTTACTTTTGGAGAACTGGTAGAGAGTCTTGATAAGATTGGCGAAGAGCTTGGTATGAGTATCAAGTGCCAGAGAGAAGAAATCTTTACAAAAATGCACCGCATCTAATTTGAGGAGCAAGTATGAGAATATTATTGATCCGTCATGGAAGACAAGACAGTCCGTTATGCAATGTAGATGTACCGTTATCAGAGGAAGGACGCAGACAGGCAGAACTGCTAGGAGAAAGATTATCCTCTGAGCAGATTGATGCAGTATGGTCCAGCAATTTGATCCGTGCAGTAGAAACTGCAGATATTATCAATGAAAAAATCAATGCACCCAGAGAAATCAGAAATAATCTGAAAGAAATCTCGTTTGGAGATATGGAAGGACTGTCAGATGAAGTGATCGCGGATCGTTATGAAGATTTTCTTCGTGCAAGATGGAAAATGGAACGTGACATGTCTTATCCGGGAGGAGAATGTGCTACTGAAGTGTTGGCGCGTGTGCTTCCGATCATGAAGGAAATCCTTGGCATGGACTATGAAACAGTCGTGATCGTAACCCATGGAGGTGTGATCCGAAGCCTCGTGGCTCATTATCTGGGATTGGATCTGGCGCGTGTACCGCTTCTTGCAACGCAGTTAGAAAATTGTGGAATTACAGAACTTTGGACACGAAAACATGATGGTCGTATTATTTTAAATCGCTTTAATGATGCGTCTCATCTGGAAGAATATCCGGAGCTTATGCGTGGTGGCTGGAAAGGAAAAAAATAATGGAAAAGAACGAAATTCGAGAGTTATTTGAACGTTTTGCGAAGGAACAGCCATTATCGGCGGTTCTGAGCGGTCAGCAGGAGAAAAACGACTTTTTAAAAGTGAAAGTTCGTCCAATCCTTTCCGGTGGAAAGATTTTGATCCAGGCTGAAGAATTCCGCGGAAAACAAGCGTTTCATAAAAATCTGGAACTAAAAGAAGCGCCGGTCTATCTGACTGATCTGATGGAACATTCTTTTAAACAAGCGCAGATTGAAACAGAAGGATGGAGCGGACAGCTTCTTGTCAGCAAAAAAGGCAAAGCTTCTGTGAAAGTAAAAAAGAAAATGGATGCTGAAAAGAAAAGTACAGCCCAGACATCCGAATTGGAAGCTGCATGGAAAAAAGGACTTTCTCATAATCGTAAAAAACGTTATATCTTAGAAGAGGGTATTGCAGTTCCGTTTCTTGTTGATCTGGGGGTTCAGACAAAAGAAGGAAAAATTGTTAATTCTCGATATGATAAATTCCGTCAGATCAACCGTTTCTTGGAATTCATTGAGGACATTCTTCCGAAGCTGGATAAATCCAGAGAGAATGTAATTCTTGATTTTGGATGTGGGAAATCTTATCTTACATTTGCGATGTATCATTATCTAAAAGAATTAAAAGGATATCCGGTTCGTATCATCGGTCTGGATCTTAAGGATGATGTGATCAAAAAGTGTAATGATCTGGCTCGCAGATATGGTTACGAGAAGCTTTCCTTCTATACAGGAGATATTGCATCTTACGAAGGCGTTGACCAGGTAGACATGGTAGTGACACTTCATGCATGTGATGTTGCAACTGACTATGCGATGGAGAAAGCGGTTCGATGGGGAGCGAAAGTGATCCTTTCTGTACCGTGCTGTCAGCATGAATTGAACGGTCAGATGGAAAATGAGTTATTAAAGCCGATTTTCCAGTACGGTATTATCAAAGAGCGTACAGCAGCTCTTTTTACAGATGCGATCCGTGCACAGATCCTGGAGTCTGTGGGTTATCGAACACAGATTTTAGAATTTATCGATATGGAGCATACTCCAAAGAACCTTTTGATCCGTGCCGTGAAGCAAGGAACTCCAAAGGATAATAAAAAAGAACTGGAAGCAATTATGAAGGAACTTCATATTGAGCCGATGTTGTATCGCTTGTTAAATGAGTAGCTTTCAGAAATAGAGGACAGATAAATGATTACTAGATTTGAAGTAAATGAAACCAATAAAATGATTGAGCATGACAATCTGGATGTTCGTACGATCACATTGGGCATCAGCCTGCTGGATTGCTGCGACAATGATCTGGACGTGCTCAATGAAAAGATTTATAAAAAGATCACAGAAACAGCAAAGGATCTGGTAAGTACCGGTAAGGATATCGAAAGAGATTTCGGTATTCCGATCGTTAATAAACGAATCTCCGTTACTCCGATCGCACTTGTGGGTGCTTCAGCATGCAAGACACCGGAAGATTTTGTTACAATTGCGAAAACATTGGATCGTGCTGCAAAGACTGTTGGTGTAAACTTTATCGGAGGTTATTCTGCACTTGTTTCCAAGGGGATGACAACTGCAGATGAAAATCTGATGCGTTCTATTCCGCAGGCATTAAAAGAAACAGAGTTTGTCTGCAGTTCCATCAATGTAGGATCTACAAAAACAGGTCTTAACATGGATGCGGTTCGTTTAATGGGTGAGATTGTCATTGAAACAGCGGAACTCACAAAAGAGAATGATTGTATCGGATGTGCGAAGCTTGTTATTTTCTGCAATGCCCCGGATGATAATCCATTCATGGCCGGTGCATTCCACGGTGTTACAGAAGCGGATGCGATTATCAACGTCGGTGTTTCCGGACCTGGTGTTGTAAAAAGTGCGTTAGAACGTGTGCGCGGAGAAAACTTTGAAGTTCTTTGCGAGACAATTAAAAAGACTGCATTTAAGATCACACGTGTGGGACAGTTGGTTGCTCAGGAGGCTTCCTCTCGTCTGGGGATTCCGTTTGGTATCATTGACCTTTCTCTTGCTCCGACACCGGCAGTGGGTGATTCCGTAGCAGAGATTTTAGAGGAGATCGGTCTTGAACGTGTGGGTGCTCCGGGTACTACAGCAGCATTAGCTATGTTGAATGATCAGGTTAAGAAGGGAGGCGTTATGGCTTCTTCTTATGTAGGAGGACTTTCCGGCGCCTTTATTCCGGTCAGCGAAGATCAGGGCATGATCGATTCTGTACTGGCAGGTGCTCTGACTTTAGAAAAGCTGGAAGCAATGACTTGCGTATGTTCTGTAGGTCTTGACATGATTGCGATCCCGGGCGATACCACAGCATCTACGATTTCCGGTATTATTGCAGATGAAGCTGCAATTGGTATGATCAACCAGAAAACAACAGCTGTTCGTCTGATCCCGGTAATTGGAAAAGGTGTGGGTGAGAGTGTAGAGTTCGGCGGACTTCTCGGACATGCTCCGATCATGCCTGTGAACCAGTTCAGCTGTGAAAAATTCGTATCCAGAACCGGTAGAATCCCGGCTCCGATCCATAGCTTTAAAAACTAATCAGAAATATAAAGAAACGGCCAATGTAGAAATACAATGGCCGTTTTCGTTATACTATAATAATAGAAGAAGTAAATTCGTTTTTAATCGTTTTACCGGATTTCAATTGAGCGATTAGACGGTAACGTTCAGAGGCAGTCAAGTGCTTCTGGAATAATCCAAAAGCCTCATCCGAAAGAATGGATCCGGCATTTGCAGTTTTGGTGATGATCGGAACTGTCGAACACTTTTTCAATTCTGATAAAAGTGGTGCAGCTTCTTTTCTGAATCCAAGGATACGAAGCCATGGCACTGAATCATGTTCTTTAAATTGAGAAGCATCATCTTTTGTAATGCCCAGCATAAGATTCAGTAAAGAGCGATTCACACGGGTATACGTATAATTACGGTTCTTGCGTTCGGCGACCAATTGATCCGATGAGAGAAATTCCATACGATGTTTGAATAGTTTTCTTGCGAGATCATTTGGCATTCCGGCAGTTTGTAATAATTGATCCATAGAAGATGTCAGAAGTTTTTCGGACAACAAGAGAGAGCAGTCATCGAAAGTTATCGGTGGGCAGACATAATCGGTCAAAGACTCAAAATGTTCATCAGGAAGAACTTCCTGAATAAAATCCAGATCATTTGCAAGAATTGCTTTTCTTGCGGCTGTTGCGGAGGCAAAACGTCCTTCTTTTTCGTCACTGTGATATCCCGGATCATTTCTTTTCATGGTGACAGGAAGAATCGCAGATTCACATTTTTGAATCGCGTGAATATATTCGATGCCAAGAATATCATTGGGAGTGGATGCGATCGGATCGTGATCGCCGTAAGCATTCGCTCGTGCTTCCGGCCAAGAAAGTCCGGCTTTGAGACCGGCTTTTATCTTGGCTGAGATTTCTTCTGACTCATCGGAAAGGGTAGCTGCCTGTTGTTTGAGTAGGTCGATGTCTCCGGATTCGCTTCCGAAAAACAGATAATCACAAATATCGGTAGAATCCAATGTATTGACACCGCATTCGGCAAAATCCGGCGCGGAGGAAACGGATCCGTAGACCGGCATTTCAAGTACCAGATCGGCACCTGCCAAAAGGGCAGCTTTTGCACGCATAAATTTTGAATAGATTGCAGGAGTTCCTCGCTGCGTATAATCACCGCTCATAACAACGATCACATAATCGCAGCCGGTTATCTGCCTTGCTTGCTCCAGATGATATTTATGACCGTTATGAAACGGGTTGTATTCGGCAATAATTCCGGTGGTTTTCATTTGAACCTCTTTCTTTGATTTGTAAATACAATGAAAAATCTATAAATAATATATAATAAATGAAAGATTTATTCAATATTGAATTGTTATCTGTCAAAAACTGTGATATACTATGTAACATAGTTGCTTGATAGCGAATTAATACGGCAAAGCAATGAGAGTGGATTGAAAACATAAGATCGAAAATGTAGTTTAAGAAAGGAATGATTGTATGAAACTGATTTACGCAATTGTACGTTATGATAATGAGGACGAGGTTGTAGGCGCACTTACCAAACAGCATTTCAGTATTACAAAACTGAATACAACCGGCGGTTTCTTGAGAAAAGGAAACACAACACTGATGATCGTTACAGAAGATGAAAATGTACAGACTGCGATCGATATTATTAAGAAAGAATGCGGCAAACGTCAGAAGATTACGATCAATATGCCGTATATTTCCGGTGCTGCGATGATGAACTATGCGACTATGCCGACAACTGTAGAGGTTGGCGGAGCAACCATTTTCGTTACAAATGTAGAACATTTTGAAAAAATTTAATAAGATCATACATAAAACTCCAATGTCAGATTAAGGCGCTGGAGTTTTATTTTATTTTCTTTAGTACTACATATGAAATCAATAAGATTCTGAAGTACTGTTTAAAAAATAACAATAAGTATGAAAAAAAATGCAAAAAATTGTGAATTGTTACTTGTATGAGTTATTTGACTGAGATATAATAGAATCACGTATGAAACCATTTTTAATAATGGAAATAAGAAGGGAGTAATTATCATGGCATTCATTGATCTTATGAAAGAAAAAGCAAGAAGCAACAAGAAGACAATTGTTCTTCCGGAGAGCGAAGACAAGAGAACTTTAGTTGCAGTTGAGAAAATTATGGAAGAGGGCACAGCAAACCTGATCCTCCTTGGCAACGCAGAGAAAATCGCTGCTGACGCTAAAGAATTCGGCGCAAACATCGAAGGCGCTGCAATCATCGATCCGGCTACAGATGCTAACTTCAACAAATATGCTGAGACTCTTTATGAGTTAAGAAAGAGCAAAGGCATGACTCTTGAAAAAGCTCAGGAGACAATCACAAAAGACCTCATCGCTTACGGTATCATGATGGTTAAACTTGGCGATGCTGACGGCCTTGTAGCTGGTGCTTGCCACTCTACAGCTGACACATTAAGACCGGCCCTTCAGATCTTAAAGACAGCTCCGGGCGCAGAGATCGTATCCGGTTTCTTCATTATGGACGTTCCGAACTGCGAGTTTGGTGAGAACGGTACATTCCTTTTCGCTGACTGTGGTCTTAACCAGGATCCGAACGCTGCTGAGCTCGCTGCTATCGCTAACAGCTCTGCTGCAAGCTTCAAAGCTCTTACAGGCAACGAGGCTAAGATCGCTATGCTTTCTCACTCCACAATGGGCAGTGCAAAACATGCTCTTGTTGACAAAGTTGCAGAAGCTACAAAGATCGCAAAAGAGAAATATCCGGAGATCAAAGTTGACGGTGAGTTACAGTTAGACGCTGCAATCGTTCCGTCCGTAGCTGCATCCAAAGCTAAAGGAAGTGAAGTTGCTGGTCAGGCTAACTGCCTTATCTTCCCGAACCTTGACGCTGGTAACATCGGTTACAAACTGGTTCAGAGACTTGCAAAAGCAGAAGCTTACGGCCCGATGTTACAGGGTATCGCTAAACCGGTTAACGATCTTTCCCGTGGATGTTCCGCTGAGGATATCGTAGGTGTAGTTGCTATCACAGCTGTTCAGGCTCAGATGGCATAATCGATCTTTATCAGATTGTATAACAACGTAAATTTTAAATCATTTATTTAAATAAGGAGATATAAACCAATGAATATTTTAGTAATTAACTGCGGAAGCTCTTCCTTAAAGTATCAGCTCATCAACTCTGAGACAGAGGCAGTTCTTGCAAAAGGTCTCTGCGAGAGAATTGGTATCGAAGGTTCTGTAATCACATATCAGCCGGCTGACGGTGCAAAAGAGGTAACAGAGTCCCCGATGCCGACACATACACAGGCTATCCAGCTGGTACTTGACGCTCTTACAAACGAGAAATCCGGCGTTATCAAGAGCCTTGCAGAGGTAGGCGCTGTTGGTCACCGTGTAGTTCACGGTGGTGAGAAGTTCACATCTTCCACACTGCTTACAGCAGAAGCTATGGCAGCGATCGAAGAGTGTAACGATCTTGCTCCGCTTCACAACCCGGCAAACCTTATCGGTATCCGCGCTTGTCAGGAATTAATGCCGAACGTACCGATGGTAGCAGTATTCGATACAGCTTTCCATCAGACAATGCCGGAAGAAGCATACCTTTACGGCCTTCCGTACGAGTACTATGAGAAACATCAGGTAAGAAGATATGGTTTCCACGGCACATCCCACAGCTACGTTTCCAAGAAAGCTGCTGAGCTTGCTGGTAAGCCGTACGAAGAGATGAAGACAATCGTTTGCCACCTTGGTAACGGTGCTTCCCTCTCCGCTGTTAAAAACGGTAAATCCGTAGATACATCCATGGGCTTAACTCCGCTTGAGGGCCTTATCATGGGTACACGTTCCGGTGATATGGATCCGGCTATCATTGAGTACATCGCTAAGAAAGAGAACCTTGATCTCGCTGGCGTTATCAACGTTCTTAACAAGAAATCCGGTGTTCTTGGTGTTTCTGGCGTATCCAGCGACTTCCGTGACCTTGAGAACGCAGCAGCAGAGGGCAATGCTCGTGCAGCAAAAGCTCTTGCAGCTTACAACTACCGTGTAGCTAAATACATCGGTTCCTACGTTGCAGCTATGAACGGTGTTGACTGTATCGTATTCACAGCTGGTCTTGGTGAGAACGGTAAAGCTACAAGAAAAGATATCTGCGCATACCTTACATTCCTTGGCATTGAGATCGATGACGAGGCTAACAGCGTAAGAGGTAAAGAGATCGTGATCTCCACACCGGACTCCAAAGTTCAGGTAATGGTTATCCCGACAAACGAAGAGCTTGCAATCGCAAGAGAGACACTTGCTCTTGTTTAATCTTAAACTGAAAATGGTTTAATTCATATGTAAAATATCGGCCTGTTTCGGTTATCCGAGACAGGCTGTATTTTTTGTTTTATTGAAATTCTTTGTAGTTGCAAAAATAAAAAGAATAAGATACAATAGGTTGTGTATCGGAACAGAAACGATACAAAAATATAGTAAAAAAAATAAAAATAGTTGTTGACAAAAAGTACCTATATATGTATAATGACTAGGTGCGTATTAGGAGAGATAATATGCTGATTAATTTATCTGAAGTATTTACTCTGGAAGGTAAGGAAAAAACCTGGGAAGTTCCGTATGAAGCAAAAACTTACAACGGAGCAGACGGGGAATATCCGGTAGTGTCTTCCGAACCAATTACGATCACGGTAAAGAATCTTGGAAACAAGAAACTGGAAGTGACCGGAGGTACAAAAGTAACACTTGCGATTCCGTGTGCCAGATGTCTCGAACCGGTAGAGTATACCAGCGAGCTGGAATTTGACCAGGAGTTGGATATGAAGGTTTCTGACAATGACAGGGTGAAAAATTTAGATGAACAATCTTATTTAACTGGCTATAATCTGGATGCAGACCAGTTGGTGGATAATGAATTATTAATGAATCTGCCAATGAAAGTTCTGTGCAAGGAAGAGTGCAAAGGGATTTGCAACAAATGCGGAACAAATCTCAATGTGAGTACTTGCGACTGCGATACAAGTTCGCTTGATCCGAGGATGGCAGTTATCCAGGATATTTTTAAACAGTTTAAGGAGGTGTAACCATGTCTATCTGTCCAAAGAATAAATCTTCTAAAGCAAGAAGAGACAGCCGTAGAGCAAACTGGAAGATGAGCGCTCCGAACTTAGTAAAGTGCAGCAAGTGTGGCGAGCTTATGATGCCGCACAGAGTGTGCAAAGCATGCGGTAGCTACAACAAGCGCGAAATCGTTAAGGTTGAGGCTTAATTATGAATTTTGAAGACGGGTGTTCTGAAAAGAATGATCCGTCTTTTTTCAAACCATAGATTTTAGTCAACTAAATTTATAAATCATTAAATCGAGAAAGTAACGAAAGGGATGATAAGCATGAAAAAAGATAACGTGATCAAGGCAGCTCTTCTTGGTGCAGGTACAGTTGGAAGTGGTGTATATGCACTATCCGGAATGCTTGAAGATGAGATGATCCAGAAAGCCGGTGGAAAGCTGGAGATCAAAAAAGTACTAGTACGTGATATGACTAAGAAGCGAGATGGGATCCCTCAGAATGTTCTGACTGACAAATGGGACGAAATCTTAAATGACGATGAAATTCAGCTTGTCATCGAAGTGATGGGCGGTATTGAACCGGCAAAAACATACATAACACAGGCTATCCTGGCAGGAAAACAGGTTGTTACAGCAAATAAGGATCTTTTAGCAGAACACGGTCAGGAACTGCTTTCCATGGCCGAGGAACGCGATGTAGACCTTCAGTTTGAGGCTGCAGTTGCAGGTGCGATCCCGATCATTCGTCCGCTGAAGCAGAATATGACAGCCAGCCTTCTTACAGAGATCATGGGAATTGTCAACGGTACTACAAACTATATTCTGACTAAAATGGCTGAAGAAGGAATGGGATATGAAGAGGCGCTTGAAAAAGCTACGGAGTTAGGCTATGCTGAGGCGGATCCGACGGCAGACGTGGAAGGTTATGATGCGGGTCGAAAGATGGCGATCATGGCTTCTTTAGCCTATAACTCTGAAGTTGTATTCTCTGATGTTTATACAGAAGGTATTACTAAGATCACTGCTGAAGATATGTATTATGCGAAAGAATTCGGATATGTGATCAAACTTGTCGGCATTGCAAAAGTCGATGACGGAAAGATTGAAGTGAAAGTTCATCCGATGCTGATCCCGAATCATCACCCGCTGGCATCCGTAAGAGATTCGTTTAATGCAGTATTTTTACATGGAGATGCATGTGACGATGCGATGTTTATGGGACGAGGTGCCGGAAAGATGCCGACTGCAAGTGCTGTTATGGGTGATGCGATCACTGTGGTGAGAAATATTCTTCATGATAACTGTGGCTGGAATGGCGGTCTTGCATATAAGAAAATGCCGGTTAAGAAGATTGAAGAGACAAAGAGCCGATTCTTCTTGCGCCTGAGGGTGTCAGAGCGACCGGGAACTCTTGCGAATATTGCAAGTGTGATGGGAAACAATGACGTTATGATCGATCAGGTATATTCCAAATATACAAAAGATGGTGCTCAGGAACTGGTAATTACTACAGGTTTCGTTCTTGAACAGGATTTCAATAATGCATTGATGATCTTGAGCGGTATGTCTGCGATCAAAGAAGTTTGCGGCAGAATTCGTGTATACGGTTAGCATTGTATACAAATGTGAGATTGAATTTTGGTAAAAACCTATTGATTTTGTACATCGTATCTAGTATGATTATTTGTAGATTTAGTATAGGAGTAAAAGATACATGATCAAAATTGTAGTAGACGCTATGGGTGGCGATAATGCACCTTCCGCACAGGTACAGGGCGCGATCGAAGCTGTTAATGAGCGAAAAGATATACAGGTGATCCTAGTTGGTAAAGAAGATGTCATCAAAGAAGAACTGGCAAAGTATAAATACAATAGTGAACATATTTCTGTTGTACATGCCAGCGAAGTGATCGAGACCAGTGAACCGCCGGTAAATGCGATTCGCAGAAAGAAAGATTCCTCTATTGTAGTAGGTATGAATCTGATTAAAAAGGGCGAGGCAGACGGCTTTGTTTCTTCCGGCAGTACAGGAGCGCTTCTTGTTGGTGGTCAGGTAATCGTAGGAAGAGTGAAGGGCGTTGACCGTGCTCCGCTTGCTCCATTAATCCCGACAGAAAGTGCAAAAGGTTTCTCATTACTGATCGACTGTGGTGCAAATGTGGATGCAAGACCGAATCATTTAGTTCAGTTCGCAAAGATGGGCTCTATTTATATGGAGCATATCATGGGTGTGAAAAATCCGAGAGTTGCGATTGTTAATAATGGAGCAGAAGAGGAAAAAGGTAATGCACTTGTAAAGGAGACTTTCCCGCTGCTCAAAGAGTGCGACGACATCAACTTTATCGGAAGCATTGAAGCGAGGGATATTCCGAGCGGTTATGCAGATGTTATTGTATGTGAAGCTTTTGTTGGAAATGTGATCCTGAAAATGTATGAAGGTGTTGCTTTAACACTTCTTTCCAAAGTGAAGAAGAGCCTTATGTCCTCACTTAGAACAAAAATTGGTGCATTATTGATCAAACCGGCATTAAAAGAGACTTTAAAGAGCTTCGATGCCAGCAATTTAGGCGGTGCACCGCTTCTTGGCTTAAAAGGACTCGTAGTCAAGTGCCACGGCAGTTCTACTTCCATTGAAGTTAAGAACTCAATCATTCAGTGTATTTCCTTTAAAGAGCAGGCAATCAACGAAAAAGTTGGCGAATGTCTGGCTGAAAAGGATAATATAAATTAAATTAGATATAAGATTTAACTAATTTTAAAATCAGAGAGGATGGAAATTATGGAGTTTGAAAAATTACAGCAGATTATCGCAGAGGTGCTCAATATCGATCCGGAAGAAATTACAATGAACACCACATTTGTAGATGATTTAGGAGCTGACTCCCTGGATGTATTCCAGATCGTGATGGGTATCGAAGAGGAATTCGATATTGAAATCCCGACTGAGGCGGCTGAAAAGATCGTTAGCGTAGGCGATGCAGTAGAACAGATCAAGAATGCTTTAAATTAGTCAATCCTGTGGAAAGTAAGGTGTCTCCCTGTGGTGACACCTTGTTTTCCATTTATAATGAGGTGGAAGAATTGGATACAAAATTAAAGGAACTTCAGGAAACCATTGGTTATTCCTTTAAAAATGAACGTCTTCTGAGTCATGCTTTGACACACAGCTCATATGCCAATGAAAAACATTGGGATAAGTCCAAATGTAATGAGCGTTTGGAATTTCTGGGCGATGCGGTCCTGGAACTTCTGTCCAGTGAATATTTGTTTAAAAATTACCCGACGAAGCCGGAGGGTGAGATGACAAAACTTCGTGCCAGTCTGGTCTGCGAACCGACACTGGCATTTTGTGCAGAAGCGATCTCTCTCGGAGATTATTTATTTTTAGGAAAAGGTGAAGATCAGACAGGGGGAAGAAAACGTCCGTCTGTTGTTTCTGATGCTATGGAGGCAATGATCGGAGCGATTTACCTTGATGGTGGTCTTGCTAATGCAAAAGAGTTTGTTCTTCGTTTTATTTTAAACGATATCGAACATAAACAGCTCTTTTATGATAGCAAAACTATCTTACAGGAGATGGTGCAGGCAGAATTCAAGGATAGCCTGGTCTATGAACTTCTGAAAGAAGAAGGACCGGATCATAACAAGACTTTTGATGTATGTGTGAAGATTGGCGGACGTGTGATCGGCCATGGTATCGGACGTACGAAAAAGGCCGCAGAACAGGTGGCTGCATACCACGGTATCTGCGAATTGAAAAAGTAGGATTTATAGAATGTATTTAAAGAGTATTGAAGTACAGGGTTTTAAATCGTTTGCAAATAAAATTGTGTTTGAATTTCACAATGGTATTACCGGTATTGTAGGTCCGAACGGCAGTGGCAAGAGCAATGTTGCCGATGCAGTGCGCTGGGTTCTCGGTGAGCAAAAAGTAAAACAGCTCAGAAGTTCCAGCATGCAGGATGTGATCTTTGCCGGTACTGAAACAAGAAAACCGCAGGGATTTGCTTATGTGGCAATTACTCTCGATAACTCAGACCATAAATTGGCCATTGATTTCGATGAAGTTACCGTTTCACGTCGCATTTACCGTTCAGGAGAAAGCGAATACTTATTAAACGGCAGCCCTTGCAGATTAAAAGATATCAATGAGCTGTTTTACGACACCGGTATCGGTAAAGAGGGCTATTCGATCATTGGACAGGGTCAGATCGATAAGATCTTAAGCGGACGCCCTGAGGACAGACGTGAACTGTTTGATGAGGCTGCCGGAATTGTAAAATTCAAACGCAGAAAACATATTGCGCAGAAGAAACTGGAAGATGAAAAGCAGAATCTGGTTCGTGTCAGTGACATCTTGAGCGAATTGGAGAAGCAGGTTGGGCCGCTGGAAAGACAGGCAGCTACGGCTAAGGAATATCTTCGTCTTCGAGAAGAATTAAAACGTTATGATGTGAATCTGTTTTTGGCAGAGAATGGGATCATACAGAAGAATCTTGCTGAGATCCGTGAGAAAGAAGCGGTTGTCAGCGGAGACATGGAAGATTCCAGAAGAGAGTCTGAACAGATTAAAGTTGAATATGATAAACTGTCTGAAGAATTACATTCCTTAGACAGTAAGATTTCCGAAATGCAGAATGCATCGAATGAGGCGTTTTTACAGGCGGGAAATCTGGAAGGCAGGATCGGTGTTTTAAATGAGCAGATCCGTGCTGAGGAGATGAATGCAGAGCACATTAGGCAGCGCATCATGTCAATTGAAGCTGAGATCAATGAGAAAGAGGACAGCAGAAGGCGTTACCAGGCAGAGCGTGATGCGCTTTCCGGTCAAGTTGATGTTATGAAAGCTGCCTTGTTAAAGGCGGAAACTTCATTAACGGATGCTGCAATCCTGGTTGATGAGCTTGAGCAGTCAATCGAAGCAGAAAAAGCAGCGTTGATTGATGCATTAAATGATAAATCGAAACAATCTGTTAAAAAGCAGCGTTTTGACACGATGCTGGAACAAATACAGGTTCGCAGATCAGAAGTAGTTCAGAAGCTTTTAAAAGTTCGTACAGATGAAGAGAACTGGGATGCTCAGATCAAAGAGCAGGAAGAACTTTTAGAACAGATTGATGTACGCATCGGCGAATTGCTGGATTTGGCGGACAGTCTGGAAATCGAAGTTGATACAGCAACAGAGGAGATCCAGAACTTAAACAGAGAATTAAATAATCAGCAGCAAACATATCATACAGCTTTTACAAAGCTGGAATCCCTCCGAAACCTTGCTGAACGATATGACGGATATGGAAACAGCATTCGTCGTGTTATGGAATGCAAGGACCGTGTGAAGGGAATTCATGGCGTCGTTGCAGATTTGATCGACGTTCCGAAAGAATATGAGATTGCCATTGAAACAGCACTTGGCGGCAGTATTCAGAACGTAGTCACAGATTCTGAACAGACTGCAAAAGTATTGATCGATCATTTAAAGAAAAATAAATTTGGCCGTGCGACATTTCTTCCGCTTACTGCGATCTCCAATCGTGGAGGATTTGAACAGAAACAGGCCTTATCTGAAAAAGGTGTTGTTGGTATTGCTTCGGATCTGGTACATGCAGGCAATGAATATCAGGGATTGGTACAGTATCTTCTCGGACGTGTTCTTGTGGTTGATCATATTGATAATGCGATTGCTATATCCAGAAAGTATCGTCAGTCCATCCGCATTGTAACCCCGGACGGTGAATTGTTAAGTCCAGGCGGTTCTATGAGTGGTGGTGCATTTAAGAACTCCAGTAATCTTCTTGGAAGAAAACGAGAGATGGATGAATTGGAGGATGCATGCAAGAAGGCGCTGGAGCAGGTAGATGTGATCCAAAAGGAACTTGTTTTTAAAGAAAGCATTCTTGAAGAAAAGACTTTTGAACTGACAAGAGCCAATAAGGAACTTCAGACTAAATACCTGGAAGAGAATACCTCCAGAATTTCTCTGGAACAGTTGAAACAGAAAAAGGACGAGTTATCAGAGTCCTCTGTAGATATGGATCTTGAGAATGCTCAGTTACAGGAGCAGATGAAGGAGATCAAAGCCAGCATTCAGAATGTTTCCAATGAAATGAATCTTTTGGAATCAGAGAATGAGGAGCGAAACAGCAGGATCATTCGCGACACAAAGGCTTTGGAAGAAGCAAAAGAGGCAAGAGAGATTGCTTCTAAAGAGCTTTCTGATGTCCAGCTTAGAGCTCAAGGTTTACTTCAGCAAGATTCCTTTATGGAAGAGAATCTCAAACGTGTAAAAGATGAACGTGCACGTTTAGAAGCTGAAAAGACAACTCTTGGAGATGGAAATCAGGGAAGTGCCCTCATTATTGCTGGAAAGCAGGATGAGATTAAAGATTTAAGATCTCAGATCGAAACATTCCGTGAGCAGGCGGAAACCTTGAAAGAGGAGATCAAACAGGCTCAAACCTTAAAAGAAGAAAAAACAGCAGGTCAAAAGCAGTATTTTGATAAAAGAGAAGAGTTGTCTGAACGTATTTCTACATTGGATAAAGAGCTTTTCCGTCTTCAGAATCAAAGGGAAAAACAGGAAGAGAAACGAGATTCTTTCGTTGATTATATGTGGAACGAATATGAGCTTACATACTCGACTGCAGAAGCTTTGAAAGATGATTCTCTTACATCGGTACCTGAGATGAAGAAGCAGATTAATGATCGTAAAAACAGCATTCGTGCTCTTGGACATGTGAATGTCAATGCGATCGAGGATTATAAGGAGGTTTCTGAGCGCTATACGTTCATGAAAACTCAGCATGATGATCTTGTGACTGCACAGGATGCACTTTATAAGATCATTGAAGAACTGGATGCAGGTATGCGTAAACAGTTCTCAGAAAAATTTGCAGAGATCCGCACTGAGTTCGATAAAGTATTTAAAGAGCTGTTTGGAGGCGGACACGGAACTTTGGAACTTGTACAGGATGAAGATATTCTGGAAGCAGGAATTCAGATCATTGCACAGCCTCCGGGCAAGAAACTGGTCAATATGATGCAGATGTCCGGTGGTGAAAAAGCTTTGACAGCAATTTCTCTACTGTTTGCGATCCAGAACCTGAAACCGTCTCCGTTCTGTCTGCTGGATGAGATTGAAGCGGCTTTAGATGATTCCAACGTTGACCGTTATGCAAAGTATTTACATAAACTGACAAAACATACACAGTTTATCGTAATTACACACAGACGAGGAACAATGGTTGCGGCGGACCGTCTGTACGGAATTACCATGCAGGAAAAGGGTGTATCCACTCTTGTTTCTGTTAATCTGATCGAAAATGATCTTGATAAATAGGGGGATCTATGGAAGAGAAGAAAAAAGGTTTTTTTGCCCGACTTGTATCGGGATTAAATAAAACAAGAGAGAATATTGTTTCCAGTATGGATTCGATTTTCTCCGGATTTTCAGCGATCGATGATGATTTTTACGAGGAACTGGAAGAAACTCTCATTATGGGTGATATGGGTATCCAGACAACCATGGCCGTTATCGAAGAACTGAAAAAAACGGTAAAAGAACAGCATATCAAGGACCCGGCGCAGTGTCGTCAGGTATTGATCGACAGCATCCAGAAAAAAATGGATCTTGGTGAAAATGCTTATGAGTTTGAGAATAGAAAGTCTGTAGTTCTTGTCATCGGTGTAAACGGCGTTGGTAAGACTACATCCATCGGAAAACTGGCAGATCAGTTAAAGGATGACGGAAAACGTGTACTCCTTGCAGCTGCGGATACGTTCCGTGCGGCTGCTATTGACCAGTTAGCTGAGTGGGCAAATCGTGCAGGTGTTGAGATCATCGCTCAGAAAGAGGGATCCGACCCGGCGGCTGTAATTTTTGATGCAATTTCTGCGGCAAAATCCAGAAATGCAGATGTTTTGATCTGCGATACAGCGGGACGTCTTCACAATAAGAAAAATCTTATGGAAGAACTTAAGAAGATCAACCGTATTATCGATAAAGAATACCCGGATGCTTACCGTGAGACCCTGGTTGTTTTAGACGGAACAACAGGACAGAATGCGCTGGTACAGGCAAGACAGTTTATGGAAGCGGCTGAGATCACAGGTATTATCTTAACAAAGCTTGACGGAACTGCAAAGGGCGGTATCGCTGTTGCAATTCAGTCAGAATTGGGAATTCCTGTAAAATACGTAGGAGTGGGTGAAAAGATTGACGATTTACAGAAATTTAATTCCCATGATTTTGTAAATGCATTATTCCAGACAGAAAATAAAGGAAAAGGAGAATAATCTTATGGAAATGAAAGAACTTGCACGTCAGAATTTTGATGAGGCTGCTGCCATTGTCAAAGAAGTTACACAGGAAACAAAACTGCTTTACTCTGAATTCTTCACAGAGAAGACAGGAAACGAAGTTTATATCAAGCCGGAGAACTTACAGCGTACAGGCGCATATAAAGTTCGTGGTGCTTACTACACAATCAGCCAGCTTTCTGAGGAAGACAAACAGAAAGGCCTTGTAACAGCATCCGCCGGCAACCACGCTCAGGGTGTTGCTTATGCTGCAAAACTTGCAGGTATCCCGGCTACAATCGTTATGCCGGTAACAACTCCGTTAATCAAAGTTAACCGTACAAAGAAACTTGGTGCAAACGTAGTTCTTCACGGCGATGTATTTGACCAGGCTATGGCTCATGCAAACAAACTTGCCGAGGAGCACGGTTATACACTTGTTCATCCGTTCAATGACCTTCGTGTTGCTACAGGTCAGGGTTCCATCGCAAATGAGATCCTTTCCGAGCTTCCGGATGCTGATATCATCCTCGTTCCGGTAGGCGGCGGCGGACTTTGCGCAGGTATCTCTACATACGCAAAGATGTTAAATCCGAACATCAAAGTGATCGCTGTAGAGCCGGCTGGCGCAGCTTGCTTAAACGCAGCTTTAGAGGCTGGTCATGTTGTAACAGTTTCTCCGATCAACACAATCGCTGACGGTACAGCTGTACAGACACTTGGTGACAAATTATTACCGTACATCAAAGAGAATATTGATGATATCATCTTAGTAGAAGACTCTGAGCTCGCACAGTGCTTCTTAGAGCTCGCTGAGAACCACAAAATCATCGCTGAGAACTCCGGTCTTCTTACAATCGCAGCATTAAGCCACTTAGACTGCAAGGGTAAGAAAGTTGTATCCGTTATCTCCGGCGGTAACATGGACGTTCTCGTAATGGCTAACGTAGTTCTCAACGGTCTTATCCAGAGAGACAGAATCTTCACAGTATCTGTTATGGTACAGGATAAACCGGGTAAACTGGCGGCTCTTACAGCTCTCCTTGGCCAGAACCAGGCAAACATCATCAAACTTGATCACAACGTATTTGCAAACGTAAACCGTGCTGCAGGTGTTCAGGTAGTATGTACTCTCGAAGCATTCGGTACAGAGCACAAAGAGCAGATCATTGATGTTCTTGAAAAAGAAGGTTTCTGCCCGAAATTAGAGAAAACATCCAACATTTACATGTAATTTATAATTACAAAAGATGAGCAATCTATAGGGGGCCAATGAAGGTTGGCCCCCTTTTTTAAAAAGACATGCCTCTGTTAGGGTACAAATGAAGGGGGAGACACAGTCTATGGAAAGAGCGAACGCACAAACCGCTTTACATAAGAATATTCATTTCTTTTTCAGATGGACCATCATTGCAGGAATTATGGGAATTCTCTGTGGTCTGGTTGGTTCAGCTTTTGGACACGGCGTACATTTTGCGCAAGTGTTTTTCAGTGAACATGATTTTATGCTCTATCTGATGCCGGTTTCCGGTATTTTAATTGTGATCGTGCATAAAGTATTAAAACAGGTTGGGAACAAAGGTACAAACCTGATCCTGGAATCCATTCACGGACATGAGAAGGTTGACTTTACATTACTTCCGACCATCTTTATTTCGACAATTCTCAGCCATTTTGTCGGTGCATCCGCCGGTAAAGAGGGTGCTGCGCTCCAGATCGGCGCCAGCATTGCAAACTTAGTCGGTGACGCATTTAAGCTGCATGATAAAGACAAAAAGATCATTATCATGTGCGGTATGAGTGGCTGTTTCGGTGCTATTTTCGGTACTCCGCTGGCTGCTGCCATGTTTGGTATGGAAGTTGCTGTAATCGGTGTTGCATACTATGCGGCATTCATTCCTTGTGTATTTGCTGCATTTATCGGAGCAGAAGTTTCTCATCTTTTGGGACTTCATGCAGAAGCATTTACAATCTTAAATATTCCGGAATTTGACCTTCATACGATGATCTATCCGATCATCATTGGTCTTCTTGGAGCCGCTGTAAGTATTGTTTTCTGTGAATTGGTTCATAAGGCACATCATATCTATCACAAAAAGTTCCACAACCTTTATATAAGAGTTCTTGTGGCTTCTGTAATTTTTATGGTGATGGTATTTGTTTTCGGCCGTGATTACTGTGGTGCCGGATTTAACCTTGTAGAGCAGGCAATTCACGGTGAGAGCCGTTATGAAGCCTTCATTCTTAAGATGATCTTTACTGCGGTCGCTCTCGGCGGCGGCTTTAAGGGTGGTGAAATCGTTCCGACACTTGCGATCGGAGCAACACTTGGTTCTGCTTTCGGAAATATTTTTGGATTTGAACCGTCTCTTATGGCTGCATGCGGTATGTTAGCACTCTTCGTAGGTGCGACCAACTGTCCGACAGCGACATTATTCTTAGGTTTTGAATTGTTTGGCTTTGAGGGTATGCCTTATTTTGCAGTAGCAGTAGCGATCAGCTTCGCGCTTTCCGGCTACTTCGGACTTTATACAAGCCAGAAGTTTGCACATGCAACTGCAAAAACAGAGCTGATGCATTTGAATCATCATCCGCATCATCCGCATCACTCTCATCATGAGCCGGATCATGTAAAGATGAAGCTTCATGAGTAAACAAAATCCACTTGACAAAATTGGTTCAAATGGTATACTTGGAATCAAGTGAAAAAGTCCAACACGTTGACAGGAAGAGTAGATTGTGTGTAATGTCCAGAGAGGGATACATTTGCTGAGAGTATCTTACAGGAGCGCAGTTGAAGACCACCCTGGAGTGGCCCTTAATCGGGTCCGGTGATTCCGTTATAATCAAAATGAAGTGGTGCGAAAGCATTGTATTTATGTGCAATGGATTCGTGCAATCAGGGTGGAACCGCGAACATGTTAATTCGTCCCTAGATATACGGTATAAGTGTATCTAGGGGCTTTTTGTTTTCGCGACCGACATGAAGCGAAGCGAAAGCGAGATTGCACTGCAGAGATGTAACGTATTGGATATATTTTAAAAGGAGAATCACGCTATGAAAATCACATTAAAAGACGGCTCTGTAAAAGAGTACGCACAGGCAATGGCTATTATCGATATCGCGAAAGATATCAGTGAAGGTCTTGCAAGAATGGCATGTGTTGCAGAAGTAAATGGTGAGGTTGTAGACTTAAGAACAGTTGTTGACGCTGACTGCGAACTCAACATCTTAACAGCAAAAGATCCGGCAGGTCTTGCTGCACTTCGTCACACAGCAAGCCACGTTATGGCTCAGGCTGTTCAGAGAATCTGGCCGACAGCAAAACTTGCAATCGGTCCGTCTATCGCTGACGGTTTCTACTATGATATCGATTTCGCTGAGCCGATCTCCGCAGAAGATCTTCCGAAGATCGAAGCTGAGATGAAAAAAATCATCAAAGAGGCACTTCCGCTTGAGCGTTTCGAACTTCCGAGAGAAGAAGCAATCGCATTCATGAAAGAGAAAGATGAGCCGTACAAAGTTGAGCTTATCGAGGATCTTCCGGAAGGTTCCGTTATCAGCTTCTACAAACAGGGCGATTTCGTAGACCTCTGTGCAGGCCCGCACGTAATGAGCACAAAAGAAATCGGTAAGGCATTCAAGATCATGAACCTTGCAGGTGCTTACTGGAGAGGTTCTGAGAAGAACAAGATGCTTACACGTATCTACGCTACAGCTTTCGGTAAGAAAGAAGAGTTAGATGCTTACATCACAATGATCGAAGAGGCTAAGAAACGTGACCACAGAAAGATTGGTAAAGAGCTCGGCTTATTCATGATGAGCGATGCAGGTCCGGGTCTTCCGTTCTTCCTTCCGAACGGTATGGTTCTTAAGAACACACTGTTAGAGTACTGGAGAGAGATACACAAAAAAGCAGGTTACGTAGAAATTTCCACACCGATCATGTTAAACAGAGCACTCTGGGAGACATCCGGTCACTGGGATCACTATAAAGACAACATGTACACAACAAAGGTTGACGAGGAAGATTTCGCGATCAAACCGATGAACTGTCCGGGTGGTGTACTTGCATATGCAAGTGAGCCGCGTTCCTACCGTGACCTTCCGTTACGTATGGGTGAGCTTGGTATCGTTCACCGTCACGAGAAATCCGGTCAGATGCATGGCCTTATGCGTGTTCGATGCTTCACACAGGACGATGCTCATATCTTCATGACAAGAGAGCAGATCCGTGATGAGATCAAAGGTGTTGCAGGCCTTATCGATAGCGTATACAAACTCTTCGGTTTCGAATACCATGTAGAGCTTTCCACAAGACCGGAAGACTCCATGGGTTCTGATGAGGACTGGGAGATCGCAACAAGCGCATTACAGGGCGCATTAGACGATCTTGGTCTTAACTACATCGTTAACGAAGGTGACGGTGCGTTCTATGGCCCGAAGATCGACTTCCACCTTGTAGATGCGATCGGCAGAACATGGCAGTGTGGTACAATCCAGCTTGACTTCCAGCTTCCGCAGAGATTTGAGATCGAGTACATCGGTGCTGACGGCGAGAAACACAGACCGATCATGATCCACCGTGTATGCTTCGGTTCCATCGAGCGTTTCATCGGTATCTTAATCGAGCACTTTGCAGGTGCATTCCCGACATGGTTAGCTCCGACACAGGTTAAAGTACTTCCGATCTCCGAGAAGTACGAGGCTTATGCAAACAGCGTGAAAGCTGCTCTTGATGCTGCAGGTATCCGTGCAGAGATCGACATGCGTTCTGAGAAGATCGGTTACAAGATCCGTGAGGCTCAGATGAAGAAGATCCCGTACATGCTTGTTGTTGGTCAGCAGGAAGAGGCTGAAGGCAAGGTGGCTGTAAGAAGCCGTTTCAAAGGCGATGAGGGCGCTTGTGGTCTTGATGAGTTCATTGCTAACATCAATGAAGAGATCGCAACAAGAATCAACCGTCCGATCGAAGTGAAAAAAGAGAACTAATAAGTTTTAGACAATAAAAGATTCCTCCCAGACAAGAACTGTTTGGGAGGAATTTTTTTATTCGATGATAAGGTCTTTATTTTGTTTTTCCAAAACTTCTCCGATGATCGCGCATGGGAGAGAGAGAACACTTAAATCTTTTAGTAATTTTCTTGCATCCTCAGCCGGTATTGCGACAAGCAATCCTCCGGAAGTCTGAGGATCAGATATCAGGTCTACAAGAGCCTCCTCAGCAGACGGCAAGATTTCAAGATGTGGTCGTACAAAATCCATATTGCGATAAGCTCCGGCAGGGATGAGTCCCATGGAGGCCAGCTCCTTGGCTCCGTGAAGAAGCGGAATCTCTTTGCTGAATAATTTCAGGGTAGCATCACTTCCGGCCGCCATTTCATATGCATGGCCAAGAAGGCCGAATCCTGTAATATCCGTACATGCATGGATCTCCGGATATTGAAATACAATATCGGCAGCATAAGAGTTTAACTCAGCCATACAATGAACCATTGCCTGATAATCGTCCGGATCTACCATTTCTGCTTTTGCGGCTGTAGTAAGAACGCCGGTTCCGATTGGTTTGGTTAATATAAGAAGATCCCCCGGCTTTGCACCGACATTTTTTAAAACTTTATCCGGATGTACATATCCGGTCACGCAAAGACCATATTTTGGCTCCGGATCCTGAATGGTATGACCGCCGGCAATGGTACAGCCTGCTTCGACAGCTTT
>JAFYOD010000223.1 GCA_017556515.1 Lachnospiraceae bacterium | reverse complement strand
GACCAAAGCGTCAACGCCACTTACCAGGGGCAGCTCTACAAGAAAGTACCCTAGGCAAAACATCACCCCTGCTATAGCGGATTGCAGGTACAGGGCACCGCTAACTCCCCGGCTGTACGGACTCGCTTAGTATACATGGAATCCTTTCGTTTGTCAAGTATTCTTGATTTATCAAGGTTTTTGCCTTAAATTTGCCAAAGAATCTTTATCGAATTTTAATGAAACAACGGTATCTTTGTGATGGTTCCAAGATCACGATTCCAGACGCCGTACCAAACATTCTCCAGATTTTCTCCGTCCTCTGCCAAGAAACCGTAACCGTCACTGTCATATTCCGGGATCACAACCGGTCCATAAAGTAATTTATTTCCCTGATCCAAGGCCTGTTTCAATTCTTCCACAAGCGCTTCCTCTACAACTGCATCGGCATAATCATTGTTTGCCATTTTTTCCATCATCCACTTCGGAGCTACGATACCGCCTGTGATCTCATTCGTTTCTTCTATATATAAGAACTTACGTCTTCTTGCGATTTCCTGATTGTGAATTCCCGGAACGATCAACGCACATCCTTCGCCTCCAAGGATGTCGGTATAGGCCGCACCGCCCATTTTGATCCCGCCTAATTCTTCCAGTGTAACTGCATTTTCAATTAATGCAGAAATACCGCCTTCTTTTTCGTCCTGAAGCGATACTGCGATGTAACCAAAACTTCCATGCAAAGAAATCCTTCCTGCACTGACATAGTCCAGTTCTGCTACCAGACCATATGGTTCTTTCCGCACCTTTTTTAAATCCATCTTTTCTGCCGGTCCAAGAATGTTCTCTTCATCTTCCTCCGCAGACTCCGATTCTTCCACATCCTGTTCCTCTGCTTCCGGATCATCTGCGAACCCAAGCAGCTGTCCGGAATTCAAAAGAGAATTCGGGCGTTCTGTTTCTTCTAAGGCTGCTGCCACCTCTGCCTCTCTTTTACTCTGTTCGAGTCCCGTCTGTACTTTTGTATACAGGATCATGAGAATCATGATCACCAGACACCCCAGCACCAGTTTCTTCGTATCTACCTGCTTCACGGGCTTCGGCCTCCTTTTTCTTGCGTTTGCCTTCTTCTCTTAGTTCTTTAAAGAAGTCTTTTAACATCTGAGAACAAATGTCTCCCATTAGTCCGACTTCTGTCTCTACCTGATGATTAAATCTGTCTTCGTGGAACATATCCAACACCGATCCTGCGCAGCCTGCTTTCGGATTCATGCAGGCCATTACAACCTTGGGAACTCTGGCCTGTACGATCGCGCCTGCACACATCGGACACGGTTCCAGAGTCACATACATCGTACACTCTTCCAGTCTCCAGTCTCCAAGCACACGGCAGGCTTTTCGCATCGCAATGATCTCCGCGTGGGCAAGTACATTTTTATCGATCGTTCTGCGGTTGTAACCGCGTCCGATAATCTTACCGTCATGAACAATGACGCATCCGATCGGAACTTCTTTTAATGCAGCCGCTTTTTTCGCAAGACGAATGGCTTCGCGCATATAAAGTTCTTCTTGTGTCATTCGTGCCATATTGACTCTCCTTTTATCTTAATCTCAACTCGTATCATTTCATATTTATAAGATAGTTTACCCTCTATCCCCCCATCGTGCAAGTTTTTCTTTTCCTACATTCATTATGTCACGCTGACATATTTTATGTTATAATGACATCTGTAAATAGAAATCTTTTTAGTAACAGAGGATACTCTTATGAAAATCTGCGGTTTACAAAAAACAACGCTTCTGGATTTCCCGGGACATGTGGCTGCGACTATTTTTACCGGCGGCTGCAATTTCCGCTGTCCATTCTGTCACAACAGCGACCTTCTTGGATCTGATGCAGAAGTTCAATATACAGAGGAAGATGTACTCAAATTCCTTGCTAAACGCAAAGGAATCCTAGAGGGCGTAGCCATTACCGGAGGTGAACCGACACTGCAGCCGGATCTGCGCGAATTCATCCTTCGTGTCCGCGAACTGGGCTTCCGGATCAAACTGGATACCAATGGTTCCCGTCCGGACGTGCTAAGATCCCTATGTGAGGAAGGTCTTATTGATTACGTCGCCATGGATATCAAAACATGCAAAGAGCGGTATCCCGAGTTGATCGGAATACCGTCCGCAAATATAGGGTCCATTTTAGAAAGTGTCGATTTTTTAAAACAGGGCTCAGTCCCTTATGAATTCCGCACTACCGTTGTGAAAGAGCTGCACGAGGCAGAAGATTTTGTACGTATTGGAGAATGGATCTCCGGATGTCCAAATTATTATCTGCAGAACTATGTGGATTCCGAAAATGTCTTAGTTTCCGGTTTTTCCAGCCACACCAAAGAAGAGCTTCTTCTCTTCCTGGAAACAGTCAAACCATACGTCGGACATGCAGAACTTCGCGGTGTCGATTATTAACCAAGTTTTATATCTGTATACCAGTACCCAAAGCGGCCATCATTCGGTGGCTGCTTTTTTGATAAAACGAAATTGGGAAAGCCAAACATATTGGCCATATATTTTTCATTGCTGTAATAGTGTCCCGGCACTCCAAGCAGATAACGGATCTGTCCTTGCTCCTGACATAGACGGATCAAGAGCAGATATCGATAATTGTAATACCCATGAAGCAAGAAACTATTATTTCCGTAAATCCAGTTCTCACGTGGAAGTTTTCCGATATCATCCGGACGGATTGCCAGCACTTCACTGTCTCCTTCATAGTCAAACGGCTGCATTTTCGGATATTCTTTTCGCAGCTGCTGCCAACGCGTTTCCGGATCCGCTGCAGTTTGTTCTGTTTCTTGCAGAAGGCTCAATACCTCCGGATCTTCCAGTTCTGCTGCCTGAATTTCTTCCGGTGGTGGCTGTGTGACAGAATCATTTTCCGATTCAGCTGCCATCTCATCATCCCAAATAGTCTGATATGATCGCCAGGAATCCTTCACATCATGCACGACCAGCCCATAATATGTATCCAAAGGCTTTTGACTGTTCTCCACATTCGCCACATCTACGATTGTCCGGAATTCTCCGAATCCGTTTCGCACAAACATATTTCCAAGAAATGTTTTCTCTCCGCCTTGACCAAGCAAATATACACCGATGGCATTCCCTCCGACATACACCCGCTTTGCGTTGACATACAGCCGGCACTGATCATTTCTCGACTCCAGTTTTACAAATCCTATGCTTTTTCCTTTTTCTTTTCCTTCATATTCATAAATGTATGAGATCAATCTGCGATAGTCTGACATAAAAACACCCCTCTGCTATATATTCTATGCATGAGGGGTGTTTATTTATGACAATTATATCAGTTTATTTGCGGATCGCTCCGGATCTGACAGCTGCCTCTGCCACGCGCATTGCCACATGCTGTGCAACACCCGGCTCAAGAGCACCCGGAATAATGTAATCTGCACTGAGTTTTTCATCGGTTACCAGTTCTGCGATCGCGTGAGCTGCAGCCACTTTCATCTCGTAGTTGATATCTCTTGCACCACAGTCTAATGCACCGCGGAAAATACCCGGGAATGCGAGAACGTTGTTGATCTGGTTCGGATAATCGGAACGGCCTGTACCCATAACTTTTACGCCGGCTGCCATAGCCTCTTCGTACATGATCTCCGGAGTCGGATTTGCCATCGCAAATACAATCGGATCCTGTGCCATAGTCTTGATCATTTCCGGTTTCAGTGCACCGCCTACGGATACTCCGATAAATACATCTGCACCAACGATCGCATCTGCCAGAGTTCCGCGCTTGTCCTCCAGGTTTGTGATCTCACAGAGCATTGCTTTATGGTCTTTGATGCCAACACCACGATCCTTGTAAAGGATACCATTCTCATCGCATGCAATGATGTGTTTGACACCTGTCGCCAATAACATCTTAATGATCGCAGTTCCTGCAGAACCCGGACCATTTAATACAACATGGATGTCTTCAATATTCTTGCCAACTACTTTTAATGCATTGAGTAACGCTGCTGTAACAACAACCGCTGTACCATGCTGATCATCATGGAATACCGGGATATCCAGTTCTTTCTCCAGTCTTGCCTCTACGTCAAAGCATTTCGGAGATGCAATATCCTCCAGATTAATACCGCCAAAACACGGTGCGATCATCTTTACTGCTTTTACGATCTCGTCTGCATCCTGTGTGTCAAGGCAGATCGGGAACGCGTCTACGCCGCCGAACTCTTTGAACAGGATCGCTTTTCCTTCCATAACCGGCATCGCAGCTTCCGGACCGATATTTCCAAGACCAAGAACTGCTGTACCATCTGTAACGACTGCCACCAGATTTCCTTTTGCAGTGTATTTGTAAACATCATTTTTATTTTCATGGATCTTACGACACGGTTCCGCAACACCCGGTGTATATGCTGTACTCAGGTCATCTCTTGTCTTTACCTGAACTTTGCTGATCACTTCGATTTTTCCCTTATGCTCCGCATGGAGTTTTAATGCTTCTTCATTGTAATTCATTGTCGTTTCTCCTTTTTTCAGTGCATGTTCACAAACTGTTTTAACGCACTAAAGTAGTCTTTCTTTATAAAATAACACATTCCGGGCAAAATCACAACTGCTTCGAACGTTAAAAAAATATTCCTGAATTAAGCCGGAACTTTTACAAAATATAATCCAAAGCTCTCAACAACTTTTTCGAGTTCTTCTAATACCCTCTCATTTCCATGACAGATTTTGATCCGCTCATCCTCCGTTAACGAAACAAGTTTTTGCATATTATCAATTTGAGCCCGTTTCAGATATTTGAAACCATGAACCGAAAGTCCCATATCTTTTAATGCGATTTTTTCCACATTGAGATTAGGCAGACTCTGGATTGTTGGCTTATCCATCCAATCTTTATGATTATGTATTTTCGCAACTGTAAAATCATACTTGCCAAGAGCCCACGATTGATTTTTCTTGAATCCAAACTGCACATCCGGAATGATTTCGATATTATGGATCCGATCTGCGATCCGCTTAACCATTATTCTTCTAAAATACAGCTTGTCACCCATTCGCTCTTCATTGAGATGGATCGTTTCCTTTCTTGCTTTCGCGATCCTGATATAATAACAGCGTTTCACAAACTCACTGTCGGGAAAAATTCTTCCTGCGGCTTTCGCCAAATATAAATAGGATCCGTCTTCCAGTTCATACGGTCCACGAATAAGCTCGTACCATATTTTTTCAGTAATAAGGATCGGACGATCGTTCATTGTATACATTGGCTTCATTTTCATTCTGTCTCCTCCCTCGCTTAAAGTTAATTTTGCTTTTTATCACTTAGATTTTACACAAACCACTTGCACATAAATTCAAAAAAAAGGGAATCAACAAGAAAAGGCTATCCGGTATTTCGCCGAATAGCCTTTTATGTATTTATTTATACTCGTGCTTTTTTCACTTTGATCGTTGCCGCATACGCACTGTTGCACAGGCCTAAAACTGCAGACAAGATGAAGAGAAGTTCCATACCAAGTGTCTTCCAGATCCAGCCGCCAAACAGTGCGATGAAGATCGTGATCAAATGGTTAATGGATACACCTGTGGAGATCGTCGCTTTTGTTTCATCCGGATTGTCAGACAGGTCCTGCACGTAAAGGTTGGATGCCATTGCTGCCAGAGAAATCACGGAATCCAGAACATAGTTTACACAGCAAACCAGGAATGCAATGTGCATCGGGAACAATCGGTGTGCAAATCCGTAGAAGAAACATACAATCACGAGGATCAATGTATCACTGATCATAACGATCTTGTATCCGACTTTATCGATGATCTTTCCTACGATCGGAGCCATATAGAAGCAGGCGATCGCGGAAACTGCATGAAGCAGGCTGATCTGCGCTGCATTCGCACCATAGAACAGGATCAGTACATACGGTCCAAATGTAAAGAATACTTGCTTTCTTGCTCCGTAGAACATTTCCAGCATGTAATACTTGTTATACTTTTTGTGGAAGTAGAAACGACGTTTTGTTTCGTCTGTTTTACTGTTTCCTGTGATTTGCATGGAACAGGCTGCGCTGACTCCGGCCAATACGGCTGCGATCGCAAAGAATACCGTATATGGCTGATCTTTTGTAAAGATCGAGAATACACACACGATCACCAGATATCCGACTAAGGTACCAATCTGGTTTGTAGAACTCATGAGTCCCAATGCCGTTCCGCCGCGCCCCGGTTTTGCATACTGGAGACCGAGGGTACTCTTCATGCCGAGCTGAATGTGCTCGCCAAGGGAGTATGTACAGATTGCCAGTGTGATCAGAACTTTAGACGGCGGAAGAACTGCATGCATCGCCATACCAACCAACATAATGATCGCGCCTGCTTTGTACATGGTCTCCGCAGACAGCATGAAAAATGCAGCCAGGATAAATACAAGCAGTACACCCGGAAGTTCTCGGAAGAACTCGGACACACCACGGTCCATCTCTCCCATGCCAACGACTTCTGCCAGGAAGTTATCTAACATGCCTTTGTACAGACCGTAGGATAATCCTGTGATCACGATGGATAGTAAAAATACTTTAAATTTTGAATCTTCGCGGAAAGATTCTTTGATCTGAGTTAATAAGTTGCCTTGCTTCATTTGTGTTACCTCTTTAACTATATTGTGTCGATTATATCGCTATTTCCTCGGATACACAATGGCAGACATTCCATTTTTTTCCACTTTATTGAAATGAAATAATTGACTTGAAAACCAAAATATGTTTTAATAAAATCAAAGTAATACTAATGGAGGGCATCTATATGGAGCGTATCAAAACTTTAGAAACTAAGAATCTCTGTGAAAGCGCAAAAAATGGTGGTTGTGGCGAATGCCAGACATCTTGCCAGTCCGCTTGCAAGACTAGCTGTGGCGTAGCAAACCAGCCGTGCGAGAACACAAGACAGTAATACATGCATACATGTTAGTTAAACGCCGCTGACTCAGCGGCGTTTTCTATATAAGAACGATATTACTCAACGTTTGTCGTTTCATCATAAATAAGGAGAAATATCATGATTCATTGTTATAAATTAGGAGGACTGAACATCGTCCTCGACATTTGTTCCGGTTCGATCCATGTGGTGGATGAAGTCGTTTACGACATGATCGAAATGTACGAGCAGAAAAGCCAGGAACAGATCAAAGAAGAACTGTTAGTAAAATATGCAGACCGCGAGGACGTGACTCCGGAAGAGCTGGATGAGTGTTTTTCTGCGATCGAGGAATTAAAAGCTGCAGGCAAATTATTTACACCGGATACATTTGCTCCGATCGCCAATGACCTGAAGCAGAAAACTGCAGGTGTAGTAAAAGCCCTCTGCCTTCATGTTGCACACACTTGCAACCTGAACTGTGAGTATTGTTTCGCAAGCCAGGGTAAATACCAGGGCGAGCGTGCAGTTATGAGCTTTGAGGTAGGTAAGCAGGCTCTCGATTTCCTCATTGAGAATTCCACCGGCAGAACAAACCTGGAAGTTGACTTCTTCGGCGGAGAACCGCTGATGAATTTTGATGTGGTAAAAGAACTGGTTGCATACGCTCGCTCCCGTGAAAAAGAATGCCGCAAAAACTTCCGTTTCACTCTTACAACAAACGGTATCCTCGTGGATGACGACGTAATCGAGTTCTCCAACCGTGAGATGAGCAACGTGGTTCTCAGCCTGGATGGACGTAAAGAGGTCCACGACCGTTACCGTGTAGACTATGCAGGCAACGGAAGCTGGGAAAAAATCGTTCCAAAGTTCCAGAAGTTTGTAGAAGCCCGCGGCAATAAAAACTACTACATGCGTGGTACATTCACACATGCAAATCCGGATTTCTTAAATGACATTCAGCAGATGCTGGATCTCGGTTTTACAGAGCTCAGCATGGAGCCGGTTGTTTGTGCAGAAGATGATCCGAGCCGTTTAACAAAAGAAGACCTTGCCATCGTTATGGATCAGTATGAAAAGTTGGCAGAACTGATGCATGAGCGTCGAAAAGCAGGCAAGCCGTTTACATTCTATCACTATATGATCGACTTAAAGGGCGGTCCGTGTATTTACAAGCGTGTTTCCGGCTGCGGTTCCGGTACTGAATACATGGCTGTTACTCCGTGGGGTGATCTATACCCGTGTCACCAGTTCGTAGGCGATGAGAAATTCTTACTGGGCAATATCTGGGATGGCGTGAAAAACCATGAGATCCAGCAGGAGTTTGCTTCCTGTAACGTATACGCACGTCCGGAATGTCATGATTGCTGGGCAAAATTATATTGTTCCGGCGGCTGCGCAGCAAACGCTTATCATGCAACAGGTTCTATCAGAGGTATCTATAAGGATGGCTGTGAACTGTTCCGCAAACGTATGGAATGCGCGATCATGTTAGAGGCATTAAAAGCAGTAGGAAACGACTAATGAATACACCGATTTGTGATTTTGTCCGTACTTATGCGAACAGTAAACAACTTCGATTCCATATGCCTGGCCATAAAGGCGCCGGCACACTGGGGATCGAGCATCTCGATATCACAGAAATTGAAGGCGCCGATGTATTATATCGCGCAGAAGGAATTATCAAAGAGAGCGAGCTTAATGCTTCCGCTCTTTTTGGTTCTGCCCTCACAAAATATTCTACGGAAGGATCTTCCTTGTCCATCCGTGCCATGTTGTATCTGGCCATGTTGTATGCAAAATCCATTGGCCGTGAACCTCGGATCTTAGCCGGCCGCAACGCACATCATACTTTTATGACTGCTGCTGCCCTGTTGGATCTGAAGGTGGACTGGCTGTATCCGGAGCATTGGGATAACCTGGTTGCATGCGAGATCACTCCGGACTATCTGGATCATGTACTCTGCTCTCAGACAAAACCTGCAGCTGTATACATCACAAGTCCGGATTATCTGGGCAATGTAGCTGATATCGCAGAACTCAGTGCAGTTTGCCACAAGCATGGAATTCTGCTTTTGGTAGACAATGCCCATGGCGCATACTTAAATTTCTTATCGGAAAACAGACATCCGATCACTCTTGGAGCGGATATTTGTTGCGACTCCGCACACAAAACATTACCGGTTCTGACTGGAGGCGGTTACCTGCATATTTCTAAACATGCGCCGGAATGTTTCTGTCAGCAGGCTGAAAAGGCTCTGTCACTGTTTGCATCCACAAGCCCTTCCTATCTGATCATGCAATCTCTGGATGCTGCCAATCGCTATCTGGCAGAAGGCTATGCAGAGAAGCTGGCGGATTATGTACCGTTTGTGGGAGAATTGAAAGTGAGATTGGCAGACTTTGGATACACCTTGCATGGCAATGAACCGCTGAAGATTACCATTGCACCGAAGAACCTTGGCTATACCGGATATGAACTGGCTGAAATTCTTGCAGAACATCGCATCATTTGTGAATTTGCCGATCCGGATTTCGTGGTCTTCATGTTGACTCCGGAGATTTCCAAAGAAGATCTCGATCATTTGGTACAAACGCTATGCGCAGTTCCACGTAAAGAGGCTATTGACATCAAACCACCGATGCCTTCTAAGCCAAAGCAGATCTGTTCTATTCGAGAAGCGCTTTTTGCAACCTCAACAGAAGTCTCCATTCAGGATAGCCTTGGACAGACTTTGGCCAGCACCCGAATCTCCTGCCCGCCTGCGATCCCGATTGTAGTGTGCGGAGAGAATATTGATGAAGATGCGATTCGATGCTTTGAGTATTATGGGGTTGAGATGTGTCAGGTTATGAAAGAGTAAAATAAAAAGGTTCGTTCCATATCTGGAGCGAACCTTTATTTATTGGTCTAAAATAACTTATTTTCGATCGAGTCGAGCCACCGTTTCCACATGTCCGCTCATCGGGAACATGTCAACCGGGCGCACGCGTTTCACTTCATATCCGTTTTCACAGAGATATTTGATGTCTCGCGCTAATGTAGAGGAATCGCAGCTTACGTACACGACTTTCTTCGGAGCCATCTTGAGAATGGTATCCAGACAGACGGAATCACAACCTTTACGCGGCGGATCTACCACGATCACATCAGCATACACCTGATTCTTTTCGTACTGCTCCGGAAGAACTTCTTCTGCTTTTCCCACAAAGAATTCTACATTTTTAATTCCGTTACGCTCTGCATTTGCACGGGCATCATCGATGGCCTCCGGAATGATCTCAACTCCGTACACCTTTCCGGCCTTCTGAGCCAGGAAAGAGGAAATGGTACCAATACCGCAGTAAAGATCCCAAACGGTCTCTCCGCCGGAAAGATCTGCAAATTCCATGGCTGTTCCGTACAGGCGCTCGGTCTGAACCGGGTTTACCTGGTAGAAGGACAACGGAGAAATGCGGTACTCGATGTTTCCGATCTTATCTGTAATGTATCCCGGGCCGTAGAGATTGATAATCTCTGTTCCCATGATCACATTTGTTTTCTCTTTATTTACAGAGAGAGAAATGCTTGCCACGTTCATCGGAAGTTTCAGCAAACGCTCCACCAACTGCTCTGCGTACGGGAGTTTGTTTCCATTGATCACGAGACAAACCATCAGCTCATTGCTGGAGAAACCTTTTCTCAGAAGTGCATGACGCACCAGACCTTTATGAAGATTTTCATCGTATGCGCTGATCTTGAATTCTTTCATGAAATCCAGGATCACACGAAGAAGATCTTTGTTTTCCTCACAGCCAAGGAGACAATCTAACTCCGGAACCGGGATCAGAGAATGAGTGCGGCCTGCATAGAAACCTGCAATTGGCTGACCGTCTTTGCCTGTTCCGATCGGGAACTGGGCTTTGTTACGGTAACGCCACGGATCTTCCATTCCGATGATCGGTTCCATCGGGATTTCTTCCATTCCGCCGATTCTCTTTAAGTGGTTGTACACCTTGTTCTCTTTAAACTTCAGCTGTTCTGCGTAATCCAGTTCCTGCATCTGGCAACCGCCACAAGCACGCGCCACCGGACACTTTGCCTCCACACGACCCGGCGCAGGTTCTAATACCTTTACCAGTCTCGCAAATCCATAGTTTTTCTTCATTTTCATCGCAGACGCTTCAATCACATCTCCGATCAGTGCATCTTTCACGAACCAGATATATCCGTCCAGTTTACCGATACCGGCTCCGTCCTCGCTCATATCCTCGATCGTGATCACAAATTTATCGTTTTTCTTAATATCCATTAGAATTCACTCGTCTTTCTAATATTGCTCTCCATGAAACGGTTGTAGCCAAGCCAGCCATTGTTGTCGCCTGCTCCGCGAAGGATCTCTGTCATCGTTTCAAGCTTCGCATCTGCATTGTCCGCGAGATTCAGCGCCATGGCCTCGATCAGCGCCGGCTTCTTCGGAGAACCGTACTCCAGCTCACCATGATGTGCCAGTACACAGTGTATCAGTTCGTTTTCCAGTTTCTTCGGGAAACCCGGGATCTTTGCAGCTCCCTCCTGTACCATCTGCGCACCGATGATGATGTGACCGATCAGCTGGCCTTCATCTGTGTAGTCATTTTCAGGGAAAGAAGAAAGCTCTTTCACCTTACCAATATCATGGAACATGGCAGCTGTTAAAAGCAGGTCACGGTTTAAGTTCGGATACTGTTTGCTGAAGAAATCACACATCTTCACAACGCTCAGTGTGTGCTCCAATAATCCGCCTACAAAACCGTGGTGTACACTCTTCGCTGCAGAATGGCTGCAGAAGGATTTCATAAACTTCTGATCATTAACAAAATAGCTTGCTGCCAGTTTTCTTAAATGTTCATTTTTGATAGTTGTGATATACTGACCAAGTTCACGGATCATCGCATTGATGTCCTTGGTTGTCATCGGAAGATAATCTCCCGGATAATATTCGCCCTCGTCTGCCACACGCACACGACGGATATTTAACTGAAAGGCACCCTGGAACATGGTCACATCTGCGTCAATGAAAATATAATCCATCGCACTGAACTCTCCGATTCCCGGAGAACCAAGATCCCAAATTTTACCATCGATCGTTCCTGTTTTATCCTGTAATGTTACGGAACCGTATTCTTTTCCGTTTTTTGTCAGCGCGATCTGTTTTGTTTTGCAAAGATACACGTCTGACACATGCATTCCCTCGCGGAATGTCTCAATATATTTCATGATATATCTCCTTCCATCTAACTCATGAAGCCAGGCAAACTACCTGGCTCCGATTGTCATGTAATATTCTATCTCTTTGTACTCGTTAATTCCTTTTCTCTGAATGACTGCCGTGATCTCAGCACCGCTTTCCAAATCTTCCAGTATGTTCTGGAACTCTCGGATCGTCTTGATCGGTTCCCCCTGGATCTGGGTTAAGATATCACCATTTTGGATTCCGGCCTGATACGCCGGACCCTCTGCGATCGATTCTGTAATATAGATACCTTGCGGAATACCACCTTCTTGCATGGACTCATTTACCTCTTGTCCTTTCAGGCCAAGATATGGGATCGAGATCCCATTGCTCAGTTTCTGCAAGTTTCCTTTGTATTCAGAGATGGACATGACCAATGTGCCATCTGTTTCGTCTTCTGTATCAAATGTAGAGGATGCCCATCCCACAAGCTGACCGGACAGATTCAGGAAGAAAGTTCCTGTCTCTTTATTGCACTCAATATCTGTATAGATCACTCGGGTCTGACCATCTGTCATCTGCACACCGGATGCGATGTAAGTAACACTTCCGTGTTTCATCGAATGAACGCGGCCGGATGGGCTTCCGACTGCCACAAGCAGATCGCCTCGCTGAACCGTGTAGGAATTTCCCAGCTCGATCGCTTCGATCCACTCAACCGTCTCGGCTCCTAATTCTGCCGGATTCACTCCAAGTGTCGCCATACCTGCAACTGTGTCTGTCTGTTTTAACCATGCAGCCGCTGTTGAACCGTTTCCAAATCCGATCTTCAGCGCATCTGCATCTTCGATCGCATGATCCTCTGTCAAGATCACGATCTCTCCGGGATTTACCGCCAGGATCACGCCGGCAAACTCTCCGGTACTTTCCACCGGGTTGTCAAACCAGTCTTTCTGATGTTTTACCGCAGAAACGGTAACAATACTTTTATCTGCATCTTTTCCGATTCCTGTGATGACCTGATTGAACGCCTTCACTTTTTCTGTGGTCCAGCCGTCCTTCTGCAGCTCATCGCGAACCATTCTGCGGATAGCTTCTTCATCATCTTCCGGCTCATGGGTCGGTTCTGATTGAGGTTCCGGAACTGTCGACTCCATTGTCTCCATCGTTGTCGGCTCCGTATCTTTTTCAATCGTGATCCGAGTGCTCGGAGCTATCGTTTCCTTTCCGATATATCTATCCGCAAACGGAATAGATATTACAAAGCTGACTGCTGCAACAATTCCCAGAATGACCGCAAAAAGAACAAGGCAGAATGCTCTTCCTGCCCTATGGCTTTTTGTCACTTTCGGTTTTTCTATGGTTTCCCGCATAAAGTTTTTATCATTTGGCGAACCTGTCATATTTCTTACAGCTCCTCTCTTTCCCATTATAATTTTTTTAAGGGTTTTATGCAAGGGAAAAAGCACCGACAGGGTGAAAAAGTCCGTGTAG
>JAFYOD010000222.1 GCA_017556515.1 Lachnospiraceae bacterium | reverse complement strand
TTCTGCATCCGCTACTGACTAATTCTTGTAACTTGTTTCATTCTTTGATATATTTATTATTCCCGAAACTTGAAACAGCCGTTAAGGTTGACGGTGTCGTAAACGACAACCACTATCCGGAGAAATTTACAGATATCATTCTTTCTGATGAAGTAGTTGAATAATTCGTTATCTAGTAGTATAATATGATCACAATAATTGCAGGGGAGCTTGTATTGGCAGGCTGAGAGGAAGTAATTAACTTCGACCCTATAACCTGATGCGGATAATGCCGTCGTAGGAAGTCATACATAAGGATTTTTTACAGGAGACATCCCATCGGTTGTCTCCTGTTTTTATTGACTTTTTAGGGAAAGGAGGAAACGAGATCCACAAATGTGGCGGACTGAGGGGGAGCGCCCTGAGTCTTGTATATCAGCGATGGGAAGCCGTGTTCCGGCGTGAGAGGATGCCAGTAAGCATCGACCGAATTAGACGTTTCCAAATTTACTTAAAGGAGAAAAATCATATGTTAAAGAACATGCTTGAAAATGTAAGAAAGAATTGTCCGTTGATCCACAACATTACAAACTATGTAACTGTCAATGATTGCGCAAACATCCTGATCGCCTGCGGAGCCGCTCCGATCATGGCTGACGATCAGGATGAAGTTGCAGAAATCACTTCCATCTGCTCCGGACTGAATATCAATATCGGTACGCTCAATAACCGTACGATTGAATCCATGTTAATCGCAGGCAAACATGCAAATGAGCTGAATCACCCGGTCGTATTAGATCCGGTAGGAGCCGGCGCTTCAAAACTTCGAACAGAAACAGCATTGGAGCTTCTTGAAAAACTCCGTTTTTCTGTTATTCGAGGAAATATCTCAGAAATCAAGACGCTTGCGTCTGGCAGCGGAACCACTAAAGGTGTGGACGCCGATGTTGCAGACAAAGTTACGGATGAAAATCTAGATGAAGTAGTCGCATTTGCAAAAGCATTTTCCCGGAAAACCGGTGCTGTGATCGCTATTACCGGTGCTATCGATATTGTCGCGAACAGCCAAAATGCTTACTGCATCCGCAATGGACATCCAATGATGTCTTCCATAACCGGAACCGGATGTCAGCTTTCTGCAATGACCGCCGCCTATGTAACTGCAAATCCAGATCATCCTCTGGAAGCTGCTGCAGCTGCTGTGATCGCTATGGGTTATGCAGGTGAATTGGCACATAGCAGACTTACTGATCTTGACGGCAACTCTACGTATAGAAATTACATTATTGATGCAATTTACAACATGACCTCAGAAATGTTGGAAAGAGGTGCAAACTATGAAGTGCGATAAGAGCTCCATGCTGCTCTATGCAGTAACTGACCGCGCATGGGTGGGAAAACAGACGTTATATGAACAGGTCGAATCTGCATTAAAAGGTGGCGCAACATGCATCCAGCTCCGCGAAAAAAATCTTGATGATAGCACTTTCCTACAAGAAGCAATGGAACTTGCTGCATTATGCAGGCAATACAGCGTTCCGTTCTTTATCAATGATCATGTAGAAATCGCACTTAAATGTCATGCTGACGGAATCCATGTCGGACAGCATGACATGGATCCTGCGAAGGTTCGCGATAAAGTAGGCAACGAAATGATGATCGGAGTTTCTGTTCATTCTGTAAAGGAAGCCTTACAAGCAGTAAAAAATGGTGCTGATTATCTAGGAGTAGGCGCTATGTTCTCTACTTCTACCAAAACGGATGCTGACGTTCTATCGAAGAGAATTCTTTGTGATATCTGTGCTGCAGTTGAGATTCCTGTCGTTGCAATTGGCGGTATTAATAAAACCAATATTGCCCAATTATCTGAAACAGGTGTCGACGGTGTCGCTTTAGTCAGCGCTATTTTCGCAGCCGACGATATTGAACAGGAGTGCCGTCTGCTTCGTAAACTTTCAGAAGAAATGGTGAATGTATGAAACTAAAATGTGCGATTTTTGACTTTGATGGAACGCTCTTTGATTCCATGTATATCTGGGAACATGTCGGTGAAATCTATCTTCGTTCCCTGGGAATAGAGCCCAAACCAACCACGCATGACGATATCAAAACCATGAGCCTATACCAGTCATCGTGTTATTTTAAAAAGGAATATGATCTTTCATTATCCATCGATGAGATCATGGACGGAATCAATCATACCGTTGAGAATTTTTATCTCTATGACGTTCTACCCAAACCGGGTGTTGTCCACTTTTTGGAACATTTGAAACAAGCCTCGATTCCTATGTGCATTGCGACGGCCTCTGATCGCTATCAGATAGAAGCCGCACTTAACAGATGTGGAATGAGCCATTATTTTGAAGAAATCTTCACATGCAGTGAAGTTGGACACGGCAAAGATGAACCGGTCATTTTCCAAAAAGCTATGGAATATTTTTGTGCCAATCGCTCGAATACAGTTATCTTTGAGGATGCGCTTCACGCTATTCAGACTGCAAAGGAAGATGGTTTTGCTGTAATCGGAATTTTTGATAAAAGTGAAAAACGACAAGACGAAATCCATTCTTTATCCGACTGCTATATTGAGGATTTTGACCATGCAGAAAACTTTTGGAAATTTATGAATTTAAAGACTGCATTAACAATTGCAGGAAGTGACTGCAGTGGAGGAGCCGGAATTCAAGCCGATATGAAAACCATGACCATGAATGGAGTTTATGCCATGAGCGTGATCACTGCTCTCACTGCGCAAAACACAACCGGTGTAAGTGCAATTCAAGAATCAACACCAGAATTCCTAAAACAGCAGCTCGATGCAGTTTTCGAAGACATTTATCCGGATGCCATAAAAATCGGAATGGTTGGATCCAGTGAGCTTATCCATGTAATCGCAGACCGCTTGAAATATTACCATGCGAAAAATATCGTGGTTGATCCTGTCATGGTTGCAACCTCCGGGTCTGCTTTACTGAAGACTGATGCAGTTCAAACACTGATCAATGAGTTGCTTCCGCTTGCTTCGCTTGTAACTCCAAACATTCCGGAAGCACAAGTTCTTTCCGGCCTAACAATCGAAACCAAAGAAGACATGATCACCGCAGCTAAACACATTGGCAATAACTATCAATGTGCTGTCCTCCTGAAAGGCGGACACAGCATCAACGATGCAAATGATCTGCTGTATACAAACGGTAAATTTATTTGGTTTGAAGGAAAGCGGATCAATAATCCAAACACACATGGAACAGGATGTACTCTTTCAAGCGCGATCGCATCTAATCTTGCAAAAGGATTTACGCTTATAGAATCTATCCAAAAGGCAAAAGATTATATCTCCGGCGCCTTAGCAGCAATGCTTGACCTCGGAAACGGATCAGGACCAATGAATCATGCTTTTGATCTTTGCGGAGAATTCTCTGTGGAGACGGAGGGCTAGAAACACAACGAAGGCAGATGACCATTTTGATCATCTGCCTTCATTTATTTCACGTGTCATCCTTATTCTTAATTTTACAAATTGTCTGTGTCATACATCCCATTGGACAAAACACACACCATGTTCTAGGTTTGAATAAAATCATTACTATGAGCCCAATTAATGTGGATGTGAGCATTAAACTATAAAATCCAAAACTAAATTTTGCAATCCAGTCACTGACAGTTCCTGCAGAATATGCCCATCCCCAGGGAATATTAAATGTCCAAAATAATTTAATACCTTCTTGTAATGTTGTTGCTCCCGCACCGACAAGATATGTCTGAAAAATCATATTTCCGAACATAGATAGAAAAAAGCAAAGGAATCCATATCGAAACCATTTTGAACGCATCCATTTTGGTGTTGCCCTGTTTAATGATAATTTGCTTCCAAGTTTACCGAGTAACTGACCTCTTCCACAGTAACTATTGCAAAAGTACTTATTTCCTCCAAAAATCGCAAATCCTAACGGTACAAGGAAATCAATCATACCAAGCCACGCAAATAAAATATTAAAAAAGCCAAGTACAAAGTAAATCATTGTCCAAATCCAAAGATAATCATACCACTTTTTACTCATACGCTATCCCTCTCTCACTTCGATGCATCCTGCAGGACAATTCTTTTCACATTTTCTGCATCCTACACAATGTTCTGCATCTACTTTGGCATAGCAGCCTTTTATGATTATGATTGCCTGTTTTGGACATACTTTTGTACACACACCGCAAGCAACACAGATTGTTTTATCAACGTAAGATTTTTTCATGGCCATTTATTTACCTGTCGGAATATACGGTCTGATGGCATTTGCCACACTGTAGATCGGCATTGTCTGCAGCCAGATTTTTCCCGGACCTGTGATCACGGTATTAAAGATTCCTTCACCGCCGAACACTGCATTCTTAAGTCCCGGAACAGTCTGAATATCGATCTGACATGTATCTTCCATTGCTGCAAGGTATCCCGTATCTACCATAAGCTGCTGGCCCGGTTTTAAATCGTACTCCACTACATGACCGTCAAACTCCGCAAAAGCAATTCCTTTTCCGGAAATTTTCTGCATAATAAAACCTTCACCACCAAAAAGACCAGATGCCATTTTTTTCTGGAAATGAATAGAAATCTCGATTCCCTGTGTTGCAGCTAAAAATGTCTTTTTCTGGAAGATGTAGGATTTTTCTGGAGAGATCTCAAAAGCTTGGATGGATCCCGGAAAACTGGATGCAAACGCGATCATTCCATCTCCGCCCTGCGCAGTATAACGGTTCTGGAACAAACTCTCACCTGCAAACATTCTTCCGAATGCTTTTCCAATACCGCCATTGGAAGTGGTGTCCATCTTCATATTCGGTGTCATCCAGGACATCGCACCACTCTCTGTGATCATTGTTTCACCGGATTCTAACTCACAAATAACTACCGGTAATGTGTCTCCTTCAATTCTGTACTTCATAAAATATATCTCCTTTCAAATTACAATTCATTCATCTGCATCCAGTCTGTTGCCTTTTACATTCATACATCATATCGTCCGCTATTTTTAACAGTGCTTCAAAATCCAGGTCAGGATGTTCATTAGCCACAACGACACCGTAAGAAATGACAAGATGATCCACGTATCTTCCACTCCACTCAGAAACAAGTCGATCGAAGAGTTTGATCTTTTCCTGTACAACATCCGATTTTGTGGTCATTGCTACTAAAAATTCATCTCCGCCCATTCGGAAACATTCCGCCACATCACCAAATGCTGTTTTAATACACTGGCTGGCAGCTATGATCAACTCATCACCTGCTGCATGACCGAGTGTGTCATTTACCTTTTTCAGCATATCAACGTCTAAAAAGAGCAGGTTTAAGTCCTTTGACAATGGTCCTGTCCTTTGCTGCTCTTCAAAAATAGTGTATGCGTATCGGCTTTTCAGACCGGTCATAATATCTGTCAAGGCATACTCTTTGTACTGCTTCGTTTGGGCGACCTCTTTAATCGCCTGGTTAAGCTCTGAGAAAGTTTTGAGTATTAACGAAGCAAGCAGAATAAACGCTGTGCCTAATGCC
>JAFYOD010000221.1 GCA_017556515.1 Lachnospiraceae bacterium | reverse complement strand
TTGATATAACCTAAAATAGTTTCCGCTTCCAGTACCCAGACCTCATCCCAGCTGCTGTCCACCAGATCGCGAACCATATTTTCAGACCATGGATCTGTAAAGCATTCTTTCTCTATTGCGAAAAGACTCTTTACATCATCTATTGTCATTTTTCTCAGAGTTGTTTCCATAACTTCTCCTTTTCCATTCGAAAATATCCCATCAGCTACATATGCCAACGGGATATTTTTCAAAATTTTTATTTCGTCGCTTCGCGTTCTTCACGTTCACGCTCTGCCTGAGATTTTCTCAAATAATCCGGGCCGTGTTCCTCTGCAGTCTGGATCTTGCCTTCCGCAAAATATACTGCACCGAGTGTGGCGATGGATGCTGCACGCTGGCGATTCATATGCGCCGGAGCAAAATCAAACGGTACTGTCATGAGCTCACGGATCTTATTTTCATGAACCGGAACACCGTCACCCAGGAAGATCACACGCTCTCCCATGGAATTTAACTTTTCGATCAGTTCTGCAATATCCATGGCATCCTGTTCCATCACTACCTCGAACTTCTGCTCAAAGCGATAGATTCCTGTATATACCTGATTTCTTCTTGCATCCATGATCGGACAGATCAGACCTTTTGCTCCATACAGGTTGTACGCAGTTCCGTCAACAGTCGGAACATGGATCAACGGCTTGTTAAGTGCAAGACCGAGTCCTTTTGCTGTTGCGGATCCGATGCGGAGTCCTGTGAAAGAACCCGGACCGCCGGATACTGCAATAGCATCGATGGTTGCAAGGTCAATTCCAAACAAGCCCACCATGGAATCGATCATCGGGAGCAGTGTCTGGGAATGTGTCATTTTAAAATTTGCAGTGTATTCAGCCAGAGTTACACCATCTTCCACAATGGCAACAGAGGCTACTAAAGAGGAGCTTTCAATTGCTAAAATACGCATCTTACATTTCCTCCACGGTAATTTTTCTGTAGTCGAATCCCTTCTGGAGATCCTTTTCGATCGTAACGGAAGTCATATGGTCCGGGAGGATCTCTTCGATCAGGTTGGACCACTCGATCAGGCATACGCCCTCTCCATAGAAATAATCTTCATATCCGACTTCGTCCATCTCGCTGACATCGCCAATGCGGTATACGTCGAAATGATAAAGCGGAAGTCTTCCGTCATGATATTCCTGCACAATGGTAAATGTCGGACTGTTGACCGGCTCTGTGATCGCAAGTCCTGCTGCGAATCCCTGTGTGAATACGGTTTTTCCAACACCGAGATCTCCGTTCAGGCAGATCACATCGCCCGGTTTTGCTGCTTCACCGAGGCTTTTTCCAAGTGCATATGTTTCTTCTGGGCAAAAGCTTTCTTTTATCATGCGAATGCTTTCAATCCTTTCGTTTTTGTTTCCGGAAGCTGTTTCTTCACCATATCTACCAGTTCCTGCTCTCTGCCCTGGATGCTCTCATCCGGGATCACATATCCGCGACCATAGCCCATATCCATGATGAACATGGTTTTGATGCGGACGAAGCGTTTGATACGAGCCCACTCAAAGTCGCCACAGTGACCGGCCTGCTCGATGTAGATGTGGTTGTGTGCCAGCTTAATGGTTACCGGTGTTGAGAATCCGATGGTTTTTGCCTGCTTCTTTGTGCTGGTCCAGAGCAAATATGGCTGGAGCACCGGGAAGATCAGAATACAAAAGCACATCAGTAGTTTCTGGTGCCATACAGACTGTTCCATATTCCATGTAGCGAATAAGATCACGATCCATGCCAGTGTAAACACAACACTGAAGATCAGTTTTCCACCGTTGTAGGAATTGTACATGGAGTACGTAAACAGATGCTGAGCAGTCATTTTCACTTTAACTTCCATTCCTTCGGAAGTTTCCATGGCCTCTCTCAGCTTTTTCGTTTCCATTGGGTCTTTATTGATATTCATTTGTCTTTCTCACCTCTTACTGTTATATCTTCATGGTTAAAGAGATTCGTTTTTTTGCAGGTTCCACTCCGAGGACTTTGACTTCCACAATATCTCCGACACTGACAGCCTCAAGCGGATGCTTGATGAACTTTCTGGACATCTCGGAAATATGCACCAATCCATCCTGATGAACGCCAATATCCACAAATGCACCGAAATCGATGACATTGCGAACGGTTCCCTTCAGGATCATGCCCGGTTTCAGATCTTTCATATCTAAAACGTCAGTCCTTAAGATTGGTTTTGGCATTTCCTCTCTCGGGTCGCGGGCCGGTTTTTCCAGCTCTTTTAAGATATCTTTGAGAGTTTCTGCACCAATTCCAAGCTCTTTTGCCAGTTTTTCAACATCTCCGGCTTTCTTGGAAATGCCTTTCATCGCATCGGTTCCGATGGATCCCGGTTCTAATCCCAGACGCTTTAATACCTGAGTCGCTGCATCATAGCTCTCCGGATGCACACTGGTTGCATCCAGCGGATTGCTTCCGTTTGCGATCCTCATAAATCCCGCACACTGTTCGAACGCTTTCGGTCCCAGCTTTGCAACCTTCAGAAGCTGTTTACGATTCTGGAACGCACCGTTTTCTTCGCGGTATGCAACGATGTTTTTCGCAATGGTTTTAGAGATACCGGAAATGTATTCCAATAAAGATGCAGATGCTGTGTTCAGATCCACACCGACTTTATTTACACAATCCTCCACTACATTTTCCAAAGCCTCACTTAAATGCTTCTGGTTCATGTCGTGCTGATACTGACCTACTCCGATGGACTTCGGATCGATCTTTACCAGCTCTGCAAGCGGATCTTGCAGTCTTCTTGCGATGGATACTGCACTTCTCTGTCCTACATCGAAATTCGGGAACTCTTCTGTCGCCAGTTTGCTGGCAGAATATACGGAAGCTCCTGCTTCATTTACGATAATATACTGTACGTGATTCGGGATCTCTTTTAAGAATTCTGCAATGATCTGTTCTGACTCACGGGAAGCAGTTCCGTTTCCCACAGAGATCAAAGAAATCTGATGTTTGTCGATCAGTTTCTTTAACACTCGTTTTGCATCATCCACTTTATTCTGAGGTGCTGTCGGATAAATCACCACTGTGTCCAGAACCTTTCCGGTCGCATCGACAACTGCCAGCTTGCATCCGGTACGGAATGCAGGATCCCATCCCAGAACCACACGTCCGGAGATCGGAGGCTGCATTAAAAGCTGCTCCAAATTTTTTCCGAACACTTTGATCGCGCCGTCTTCTGCTTTCTCTGTCAGATCGTTACGCACCTCTCGCTCAATAGCCGGAGCGATCAGACGATTATAACTGTCTGCGATCACTTCTTTTAATACCGGTGTCGTTACCGGATTCTCACGGATCACAACCTGCTTTTCCAGATACATCTGGATCTTCTCAGCCGGTGCCGCGATCTTGACGGTCAGGATCTTCTCCTTCTCGCCACGGTTCAATGCCAGAACTCGGTGTCCGGCACATTTTTTGATCGGCTCTTCATGATGATAATACATCTCATACACAGATTCTGCTTTATCATCTTTCGCCTCAGAAGAGATCAATCCCTCTTCTATGGTCGCCTTACGAATATAAGTACGGTACTTTGCTTCCTCTGAGATACGCTCAGCAAGGATATCCTTTGCACCGTCAATGGCCTCTTTTACCATTTTGACTCCCTTTTCTTCAGAAATATATGCTTCTGCCTCTGTCTCCAACGGTTTCTTTGTCATCTGAAGCATGATCAAGTCTGCCAGCGGCTCCAAGCCTTTTTCCTTCGCCACACTGGCTCTGGTCTTTCGTTTCGGCCGGTAAGGAAGATAAAGATCTTCCACTGCCACCATGGTCTGGGCTGCCTCGATCTTCTTTTTCAATTCGGCAGTCAGTTTCCCTTGTTCTTCAATAGATGAAAGGACCTGTTCCTTGCGCTCTTCCAGACCTCTTAAGTATCTTAATCGCTCATCCAGATTTCGAAGAACCTCATCATTTAAAGATCCGGTTGCCTCTTTTCGATATCTGGCAATGAACGGAATCGTATTGCCTTCATCGATCAGCTTCACGGCAGCTTCTACCTGGCCGCGGCCGACTCCAAGTTCACTTGTCAGTAATGCTAAAATGTCCATGTTATTACTCCTTATCTGTCCTGCAGACCGGGATCTGCAGACAAAGTCTATCAAGGCGATAAAACTCCGTATATCATTATAATTCAAAGCGCCCGGTTGTGCAACTTAAATATGGACAACCATTTTTATTCATGTTATGATACTTTTTGACTTTTATCATTGCAATATCGTGTTAGGAGGATTATTTTGACCGAATTTGAGAACCCGTACCAGAATCAGAACCCATACAACAGGGCCCCGAAAAAGAAAAATGGATTTGCAACAGCTGCTCTTTGCAGCGGCATCTTCGCTATATTAAATCTTTGTTGTTTTAATTTCCCATCTTGTATTATCCTTGGAGTCGGAGCGATCTCGATCGCTATCATTTCCAAAAAGGAAGCGCCGATGACCAGACCGGCCAAAACTGCCGTTGTTCTTGGTGTGATCGCCATTATTCTGGGTGTCGTAGAATTTTTCTACTCCCTGTGGCTTTCTGACCTGATTAAAGACCCTGCCAACATCGCCATGGTCAACCAACTTGTCGAGCAGGTACAGGGAGAAATGGCTGCTCAGGCCGATAAGTTTAAAAAATAAGATTATACCGGAGGCAGCATTGTGAGCAGGTCGATGCCTTCAACGATTAAAAAATAATTTTTTACAACAAAATTTATGACAATGATCCCAATTCCGACATATGCGTATTTTTCATCAAAATACAAACGGAACTTGGGATTTTTTGTTTTTCTGTATAACAGCCGAGATCCTGCAAATAAGACTGCCACAAGAACGCTATATAATACAATCGGATTGTAGAGAAAGCTCGTCAAAAGTTCTCCTTGCAGCAGCGCCTTTGCCGCACGAGTTCCTCCGCATCCCGGACAGTAGAGCCCTGTCCATTCTTGAAACAGACATGGCATCTGGCCATTCATGATCTTCCACATGATCGTCAACGTAGTATTACTGTATGGCAGATTTGGTATCATCAAAGCTTCCCCCTTTCTTCTTGGGAATCCTATCACATTTCTACGCCCTATGCAAGTCCATTGACATTCGTCATCATTCCCTTTAAACTACATAGTAAGAATGTTTGATATGGAGGATTTATACCATGAAAATGACTGTTGCACAGCTTCAGACTCACGTCTATGCTGATAAAGAAAAAAATATTGAAGTGCTGGCTCCACTGTTTGAAAAGGCTGTAGCGGAGGGAGCAGATCTGATCTGTCTTCCGGAGATGTTTAACTGCCCTTACGAGACACCGAATTTCCCGATCTACGCTGAAAAGGATGGCGGTGAAACTTGGACAAAACTGTCTGCTCTCGCTAAGCAGTTCCATGTTTATCTTTCTGCAGGCTCCGTTCCGGAAGTAGACGAGGAAGGCAAAGTATACAATACTGCCTATGTTTTCGATCGCGAAGGAAATCAGATCGCAAAGCATCGCAAGGTGCATTTATTTGATATTGATGTAAAGGGCGGACAGTGTTTTAAGGAGTCTGATACTCTGACTGCAGGAAATTCCGTAACTGTATTTGACACAGAGTTTGGTAAGATGGGACTTTGCATCTGTTTCGACTGCCGTTTTGTAGAGATCGCACGCCAGATGTCCCTTCGCGGAGCACAGGTGATCCTGGTTCCTGCTGCATTCAATATGACAACCGGTCCTGCCCACTGGGATATCATGCATCGTGGACGCGCGGTTGACAACCAGGTATTTATGATCGGTACTTCTCCGGCTCGTGATCTGTCTGCCTCTTACCATGCATGGGGCAATTCCATGGTTGTAAATCCATGGGGTACTGTTCTGAGCCATATGGATGAAAAGGAAGGTATGGCGATCACAACCATCGATCTGGACGAAGTTGCTTCTATTCGCGAACAGCTTCCGATCATGAAAACAAGACGTGACGATATGTAAATAGCTAAAAAATAAAAGCCCTGAGCGACTCGTCGATATCGAGTTACTCAGGGCTTTTTATGTTTCTTTCGATTGTTAAATTTACATTCCAGGTGCCGCTGCACTAGTTGCCTGTGATGCCGGACCACTCAGACTTCCGCCGGAAATAGTAACATCCGCCGGAGAAGATGGCGCTGTTGCTGCTGCAGAACCAGGTGCACTGGCTCCTGCACTTCCGCCCGGAGTTGTAGCGGACGGTTTACTTGTTCCCGGAGCACTTGCTGACGGCTCGATTACCGATGGCTCTGTTGCAGAACTTCCCGGTTTCGCCGGAGTGATTGTCGCAGATGTCTGTGTCTCGGTTGTAGAAGTACTACCCGGTTTTGCGGATGTTGTCGACTCCGGAACTTCCGGAACACTGCCCGGTCCACTGCTTTCTGTTGGCTTAGTCGCAGATGTCGGTCGGCTGCTTTCGCTTGATCCTGTTGCGGATGCCGGACCGCCAGGTCTTACAGATTCTGTTGTCGAAGCTGTACTGCTTCCCGGTCCACTCGCGGAACCATTATTGATACCAGGCCATAACGGAGCTGAAGTTGCTTCTTCGGTTTCTGCCGCAGAGCCGGATTCCTCAACGGATTCAGACTCACCTTCACTCGCAGATTCAGATTCTCCTTCTTCAGCAGACTCTGACTCACCCTCGCTGGATGCTTCTGCAGTCTCTGTCGCTGAAGATTCTGCCTCTTTCTTTGTTTCTACCGGTTCTGTTGCTGCCACAGTTGTCTTTTTCGGGATATATCCCTGATCAACCGCTACGCTTCCGATCTCTTCCGCTTCAGTTGCCAGACCACTGACTTCCGCGATCTTCGCACTGATTTCTTTTACTTTTGCGGACGGCTCATAATTCTCCTCTCCAAACAAGAAATTATGAAGACTGATCACGTTGCTTTCCAAAGTCTGCGGAATGACACAGGAAAGTTTATTGCTGCCGATCTTGATCTTCGCATCACCACGAGCTGCCGGGAAACCGGTTGTCTCACTCAGATGATACTTGCTGATACCGCCTGCAAGAGAGAGAAGTTCTTCCCACTTGATATTTGTGGAACTCATCTCCATAACATGACCAACGACACTGTTCAATGTTGTCAGGTCCGCTTTTTTCAGTTTTTCAAATGCTTTTGTTAAGATAATTCTCTGACGCTCAGTACGTGCAAAGTCACTGTCCATCAGACGAAGACGTCCGTATGCAACTGCCTGTACACCATCCAGGTTATGAACGCCAGGTGCTTTTAGCTGTACAGAACCGATGCCGGTACCCTTTACAGTTTCTGTAATAAAAGCATTGATATAATAAAACTCAGATTTACTGATATCAATCTCAACACCGCCGAGAATATTGATCACGGTTGCAACTGCTTTCCAGTTGAATGTCGCATAGTGAGTAATATTCAGATCCAGGTTTTTGTTGATCGCTTTTACTGCCGCTTCCGGTCCGCCGGATGCATAGGCCGCATTGATCTTATTGTAAGTATTTTTATCATTTACATTCAGGTATGTGTCACGGTAAACAGATACCAGTTTGATCTCTCCTGTTTCACGGTTCAGGTTTGCGATCATGATAACATCTGACTGATTTCCTGCACCAAGAGAATTGTCTCGGGAGTCGACACCGAATACAGCAACTGTCAGGAAACCTTTTTCCATCTGTTCACGCTTCTCTTCCGAGAGGTTTACGTTCTGAACTTCCGGAACCTTAAAGTCCACCTGATCCATGTTTTCCACTTTGTTGTCAAAATACTTGTAGATGCCAAAACCGACAGCTATGATCACCAGAAAGATTGCTAAAACAGCTCCCAGAATGATCTTTCTTCTGCGGTTTTTCTTCTTTCTTCTGCGGTAAGTGGCGCGCGCACTGTTTGCAGACTGAACGGTCTGATTTGCGTGATTGGCAGCTGATGCTCGAGCAGTTTCTGTACCGATCGTACCACTGGTACGTTTACGGCTTCGCTTCGCCCTTGCACGCTCTAATTCATCATCATAATTCATTCGTTTATCCTCGTCTTAATATGCGTTTTTATTAATAAATCCTTTAAATGCGGTTAAAAACAAAATCTTGAAGTCAAACCCCAGAGACCAGTTTTCAATATAGTAGAGATCATGCTCGATTCGTTTGATGATCGAGGTATCGCCACGATAACCGTTTACCTGCGCCCATCCGGTAATTCCCGGACGAACCTGATGTTTGATCATATACCGCGGGATTTCTTCTTTAAACTTTTCAACGAAAAACGGTCGCTCCGGACGCGGACCCACCAGACTCATATCTCCAAACAGTACGTTAAAGAACTGCGGCGTCTCATCGATACTGGTGCTGCGGATGATCTTTCCGATCGGAGTAACACGAGAGTCACCCGGAGTCGTCCATCTCATCTTTTCTTTGTTTGGATCCTGCACCGTCATGGAGCGGAATTTGTACATCTTAAACGGTCGATTGTGAAGTCCTACTCGTTCCTGACAGAAAATGATCGGACCAGGAGAAGTAAGTTTGATCGTGATCGCCACCGTCAACATGATCGGGGAGAATAAAATGATCGCCACAATCGCACCAAACACATCCACCACTCGTTTCAAAGTTGCGTTAAGCAGACCGTTGAGCGGGACATGTCGAATATGAACTACCGGCATTCCCTGCAGATCCTCCGTATACGGGACCGTCGGGATCACATTGCCGTAATCCGGGATAAATTTTGTATGAACTCCGGATTTCTCACACAGATTTACGATATGACGGAGTTTTTCGTATTCGCTCAAACTCAGTGTGATCGCGATTTCATCCAAGGAGTTCTGTTCGAGAATATATGTCAGGTCTTCCAGAGTACCGATTACCTTCATCCCTTTGTACTCGGTTCCACGTTCATGGCTGTCATCTAAGATGCCACGGATCTGATAGCCCCATTCCGGATTTGCACGAACCCGGTCAATAAATCCTTTGGCAGCATCCGAATAACCAACCAGAAGAATGTGCTTCTGATTATACCCCTTCGAACGCATAGAACGGAGCACGATGCGGATCGCATTGCGTTCCGCCGTTATCAAGATCACGTTTGTTACATAGAAATAGACAACCAGTCTCTGTGAGAAGTTAAACAGATATGGATTCTTTCGTCCAAGATACAGCACCAGACCAAAGATCAAAAGACCGATTGTATTCGCTTTTAAAATTTTTCCAAATTCATTCCTTCGTCCAAGAACACGCTTCGGTGTATAAAGATTGAAGAAGGAATATAAAAGCAGATAGCCCGGAACAATAAAAAACAGAGCTGCAAAGTAGAAGTCTGCACCCAGTGTTTTATTTCCAAGCAGGTTTGCCCAACCGCTTCCGATGACGATGTACCATGCAAACAGGTAGGAAAACGCAGTTACCAATGCATCCAGTACCACATGGAGACGGTTCAGACTTGACTGATTATCTTTAATCATATTGTATCACCAATTTTTGTTTCAATCCTTTGTTTCGCGGAATCATTCATCACAGAATGATTCCATCATAATCAGTATACACGAAACAAACGGATTTGCATATAAACGATTTCTTAAGAATCTATGAGTTTTGTTATTTTTTGGCTTTTTTGGCGATCTGACGACAGCCAAATTCATAAACATAAAGAATCGTTCCCCAGATCAGTTCCATCTGGATTTTCAGTTCTTCCTTAAAGCGATTTGGAAGATCCGGTACTTTCTTGCACTGTTTTCTGGTCTTAATACCTTCTTTCAGGCCGGAAAGATACTCTTTTCCGAATCCACGTTTTTTAAAGAACAGATATTTCACAAAAATTCCCGCTGCCAGGCATGGGAAATTGAGAACCATCTGCCAGGTTCCCATATTTTTATAGTTCAGATATACGTTATTTCTTGCTGCCAGGCGTACTTTAAATGCACTGTAGCGATTTCCTTCCGCGCTGGTTCCGCTGCCCACATGGTGGACCACTGCATCCGGACAGTAGATATTGTCATATCCATAAAGTTTTGCACGGTATCCTACATCAATGTCTTCCAGATATGCAAAATGCATCGGATCAAAATATCCCATCTTTTCAAAGACATCTCGACGGTAGATCGCTGCACAGGCACATGCGGAGAATACCTTACGCGGTTTGTTGTAGAGTTTTTCTGAACGTCCGACACCTCTCTGATATGCCCAGCCAAGAACACTGTACATATCACCTGCATCGTCCATCAGTTCCGGTGCGTACATCTGGATCACTTTACTGCTGACAGAAAAGATCTTCTCAGAACGGCCAATGGCACGCTCCATTGCTTCCAGAAAACGCGGCTCTACTTTTGTGTCATTGTTAAGAAGCAGTACATAAGGAGTATCTGCTGCCTGGATACCAACATTGACAGCACCTGTAAATCCTGTATTTTCCGGCAGAAAAATGGATGGGATGCCATGTTCCTTTAACCATTCTACACTGCCGTCTGTGGATCCGTTGTCCACCACCAGGATCTTATAGTTTTTTGTGGTCTGTTTTTCAAGAGCCTCAAAACAAGGCTCCATGAAATTCAGACCGTTATAGTTTGGAATAATAATGGTTGTACGTGCTTGCATACGTTTCCTTCCAATTATTTAATCTTCCAGAGAAACCTCCAGCTTGTACGGTTCTCCAATCTTCTCCTTTTTGAGGTCTCTCAGTGCAAAATTGGACTTTCTGAGAGTCAGGTTCGGATTGTAATACGGATCTCCGTTTGCCAGGATCTCCGGCCATTTTTTTGCGAATGTCGCAATTTCTCTGTTGAATCGTGCGATCTTCTCCGGAGTATCTTCCAGACCTCTGGATTTGGATTCATAGTGGTGAAGCACTGCATACGGTGCGTATACAACTAATTTGTCCTGTGCACGAACTTTCATACAGTAATCAATATCATTGAATGCAACAGCCAGTTCTTCTGAGAAACCGCCTGCCTTTTCGAATACAGTTTTTTTGCTCATCATACATGCAGCTGTGACTGCAGAATAATCCTGCGCACACATTGCACGATGGAAATAACTGTTTTCCGCTTTATGGAGACCAATAAATGTATGGCCCGCAATGCCGCCAAAGCCTACTACCACGCCTGCATGCTGGATGGTATCGTCTTCATAGAGAAGTCTGGCACCGACAGCACCCACTTCTTCTCTCTGGCAGAATCCTAACATCTCCTCCACAAAGTTTTCCGCGATCAGTTCGATATCGTTGTTCATGAATAACAGATATTCGCCTTTTGCATGTCTGACACCAAAGTTATTGATCGCAGAGTAGTTAAACTCACGCTCCCAGCGGATCACGTGAACCTGCGGGAATTCTTTCTGGATCTTCTCATAATACTCGAAGGTCTTCGGATCGGTACTGTTGTTTTCCACCACAATGAATTCCAGGTTCTTGTAAGTACCTTTGTTGATCATCGGACGGATGCAGTTATCCAGATCCAGCGTATGATCTTTATTCGGAATGATCACGGAAACTAACGGCTCTCCCGGAATGCGGAAGGTCGTATGATAAATACCGTAATCCACACCTTTTTCTACTTTTTCTGCCGGAATTCCCATACGGTCATAGTGTGCCATGATCGCACGGCTGCCTGCTTCAAATGCATACAGTTTGCTCTCCGGGTTGCTGGCAGTAGAATCCTGATGACAGCGCCAGTGATACAGCACCTTCGGAATGTGATGGATGCGCTTTGCCTGCTCAGTGCAGCGGAAAATGAAATCGTAATCCTGAGCGCCATCGAATTCCTGACGGAATCCGCCAGCCCATGTAACAAGTATTTTCTTTACTACAAATAAATGACAGATATAGTTTACACTGGTCAAAAGATCCGGGTTGAAATCCGGTTTGAAATGCGGATCAAACAATGCTCCGCCATCCATATCTAATTTGTCCTCGTCAGAGTAAAGTACATCTGTTTCCGGATTTTCATTGATCGCTTTTGCGCACTCAAAGAGAGCGTCCGGAGTGATCCTGTCATCATGATCCGCAAGCACAATGTAATCACCTGTCGCCATTTCCATAGCAGCGTTTGTGTTTCCGGAAATACCAAGGTTTTCACCCAGCACTTTATAACGGATCCTGGAATCAGCATCCGCATACTTCTTTAAGATCTTCTCCACGCTCTGGCCTTTTGGACTTCCGTCCGCAATGCAAAGCTCCCAGTTCGGATAGGTCTGATCAATAATGGAGTCGATCATTTCTTTTAAATATTTTTCCGGAGTCTTAAAAACCGGGATCACGATGGAGAATTTCGGAGTGATCGCAAAAGCTGTCTCGCGCTGCGCCTGAAGATCTTCTTCTGTCGGCTGAGTCAGTTTCCACCATTCTGCATAATCGTAATCATTGTCCAGACCCTGGATCTTATGTTTGGATTTGATGATAAGAGCTTTCAGTCCGTTTTCCTTAAAGAAATCCCAGGCAACCTGAACGGTCTCCATGTTCATCAGATCTAAAATTTTCTGTTTTCTTTTATGAGCCACACTGGAACGTTTCGCGATCAGCTCTTCATTATATTTCTCTCGGATCGTTCTTCCGTCTCCGGAGATCACAAGATAATAGTCTTTTCCTCTCTCGTACGGAAACTGGATATCAAATCCAAAGTCTTTTTCAATTGTTTGTTTGAAGTAGATCTGGCTGACATCGTCACGTCGTGTTGACACATATTTGTATTCGATCGGTTTGCGATTTGCGTCCTCGACACGGAATGTGATCTTAGACTCCGGACTTTTTCCAATGGCCCAGCCATTGAGCTGGATGGAATTTTCACGGATACGCACCACGTCAACTTTATGTTTCATAGTTTTCCCTCGTTTTTTATTTTTCGTCGGAATGCTCCTCGAAATTCAAACGCTCTTCCTCAACAACCAGCGGACGTTTCATTACTCTGGCATTGATCGTCAGAATATACTCACCCACCAGTCCGATAAAGAAAAGTTGAATAGAACCCAGGAAGCACATTCCAATGAGAAGCGGAGCCATACCTGCTGCAAAACGATCCCAGTAGATCAGTTTCATAACAAGATAGATCAGTGCTACCAGCATACTGATACCTGCGCATCCGCAGCCTGCGATTGTCGCAATACGCAAGCCCACTTTTGTATAGGATGTGATGCTGAGCATCGCAGCATCAAATAAACGATATAAGTTGTTGCTTGTCTTTCCTGCACGGCGTTTCGGCTGCTCATACGGGATCTCTTTTCTTCTGAAACCAAGCTCTGCCACGATTCCGCGAAGGAACGGGGTCGGATCATCCAGATCACGGAGAACCTGAATGAAACGCTTGTCATAGAGACCGAAACCTGTGAACTGTTCGATCTGCTCGACGTCAGAAAGTTTTTTGATCAGTTTATAGTAACAGCCTCTCAGCCAGTACATGAATTTATTCTCCTGGCTGGATTTTTTAATACCAATTACAATTTTATAGCCGTTTTCCCACTCCTGCACATACTTCGGGATCATCTCTACCGGATCCTGGAAATCGGCTGCCATTAAGATCGTACAGTCACCTGTGCTCTGCAGCATAGCATAGTACGGAGAATTGAACTGGCCAAAGTTTTTCGCATTGAAAATACCTTTGATGCCTTTATCTTCCGCACACATACTGCGGATAATATCTCTGGTGGAATCCTTGGAATCATTATCGATGAAAATAATTTCATACGCATATCCAGGAAGATCACGGCCAAACATCTCACGCAGCGCATCGGCTAACGGTCTTACGTTTTCTTCTTCGTTATAACATGGTACAACGATACTGATTGTTTTCATACTTTACTCCTCAAGCGTAACCATCACTTTGATCAGGTCCGCCGGTTTTTCTTTCATTAAATACAACGCTTTTTCCACATTGTCAATTCCGGAAAGCTTATGTGTCACCAGACATTCCGGTTCAATTCTTCCGTATTTGACCATGGAAAGCATACGCTCGATCCTCACACGTCCTCCGCAGGCCAGTTCCGTGTGGATGGTTTTTCCCGCCATTCCACGGCCACCGGAAAACTTCGGGAACGGGAGGTTTCCTGTACCGCCAAAGTAATTGACGTTGGATACGGTTCCGATTCCGTAGCGCACCATGTCGATGGCCTGCGCGAATACTTCATCATTGCCACCACAGATGATCACGCTGTCTGCACCAAGTCCGTTGGTACGTTCCATGACCTGAGCCACGATATCTCCATTTTTATAGCTTAACACTTCTGTTGCGCCAAATCGATAAGCCATGTCCACACATTTCGGACGGCTTCCCACTGCCAGAATCCTGGATGCTCCGGAAAGCTTGGCTCCTGCAACAGCCATCAGACCGATCGGACCGATGCCCATAACTACAACGGTATCTCCGAATTTGATATTGGCATTTTCCGCACCAGTAAAACCGGTAGTCACGACGTCCACACACATCAGTGCCTGTTCCAGACTGACGCCTTCCGGGATCTTTGCCAGAGTGGTGTCTGCATCCGGAATTAAAAATCTTTCAGAAAATACTCCTGGCTGGGTTCTTCCAAGCTGGTGGCCGGAAAACGGAGCACTTGCATGTTTGAAGTTACACTCCTGAATGCCTCGGTCTCTCCAGTTCGGAGTGATCGCAGGTACTGCCACGATCTCGCCAGGTTTGAAATCCTGCACCAGTTCGCCCACTTCCAGGACTTTCGCCACACATTCATGTCCAAGGACCAGATTCGGAGCCTTTCTGGAACCGCCGCCAAATACGGTATGAACATCAGAAGAACACGGTGCGACTGCGATCGGTTTTAAGATCGCCCCATATGGAGTCAGGACCGGATCCGGAACGTCTGCCCAGCCGACAACACCCGGCTCTTTCAATACAAATGCTTTCATAATTATAATTCCTCAATTCGCTCACTTCTAAGTGTCAGAATTCTGACGTCTGCGCCAAATCTTGTTCGGATTACATTTGCGATCTCGTCAGAATATCCCGGCGCTACGATCATGATCACATCCACCGGATGTTCAAAGAAATGATCCGGAGCCACGATCGGTAAATGAGAAGCCGGGGCGAAACGGCCCTGTTTAAACGGAGCCGAATCAATAATATAAGAAACACGCTCACAAAGAGGTGTTGTGGATGCCAGTGTAAATCCCTGATGACTTGCGCCCCAGAGAGCAATGGTCTTCTGCTCTGCAGCAAGATCATCCAGAAGGTGATTGATATCATTCAATACGATCTCGTGACCCTTGATCAGAGATGCTACGATATTTTCCTCCTGAGCTGCTGCTTTTGCCACATGGGCTGCGCGTTCTTCCGCGCTCATCTTTTTCACGATCATGGAGATCGTATCGCGGTTGATCATCTCTTCTTCCAGCACTTTGAATCCATTGTTTTCCAAGAGATTTCTCAGTGCATCGAAAGAATAATACGCGATATGGTCACGAATCAGCTCATAATAGTTTCCACGCTCAACAATATATTCCAGCGCCGGAACAGTTACAAGGCCCATGCCTCCGTCAACCAGGTTGTTGTAGATGGCTGTCAGCATCACATCCGGATACGGCTGATGCTCCAGAAAGTTGAAAGACAGGAACGCATCATACGGTCCTTCGGAGCCTTCTACCGTCGGGTCTCCGATAAACTTCTGATCCGGAGTCTCCGGAAACTCTCTCCATACGCAAAGACCGGAATCTCTGGCAATGGTGATCAGATCCTCTTTATGTTCCATACCGAATACCTGAACCGGGAATTCTCTTAATACATTGATAAATTCTCCGCGTCCGCAGCCAACCTCGATAAATTTCTTTCCTTCCAGTCCATAGGTATCGATCATATGCTTGTACTGACGACGGCGAAGTTCTGTCATCGTGGTGGAAAATCCGCCTGCGCGGATCACGTCTCGGTAATAGTCTACCGGTGTACAGTCAAACTGTACCAGTCCGCACTCCGGACACTGACGTAAATTTAATGTGATTCCCTTGTCTTCGCCCACTTCTGCCGCATCCGGGATATTCTGCGCGGACGCCGGGGCATTTTCTAATACAAACAGGGCTTCTTTAGGAAGCTCCGTTCTGCATGCGATACAATAGCTCATGGATTCCCTCCGAAAATGTGGTCACAGGTTTCCAGCCTGTCATATTGCAGATCTTGCTGATGTCCGCCACAAGATTGGCCGGACCTTCTGCATTCTGCGGTCTCTGTCCAAATACATAAGTTCCGCGTCCTCCACAGATCTCATGCATCTCTTTGATATATTCTCTCAGCACACGTACATCAGTGCTTGCGATATTGTAAACACCGGCTTCTGCCTTTTCGATCAGCGCCACCAGTGCAGATACTACATCTTCAATATAAAGATAATTCCATTTCTGTGTACATTCTCCAAGCTTCATCTCACCATCTGCAAGCCATGTTCTTACACAAGACTCTACTAAAGAATGCGGATGATCGCCAGGTCCGTATACACTGAAAATTCTTGTATGGATATAGTCCATACCGAGGTTTTTACACAGGACCTCTGCCTGCTGTCCAAACTCTACTTTGGCAATTCCGTATTCGGACACCGGATTTAACGGATTCTCCTCTGTGATCACGGTGTTGCATACACCATACTCTGCCTGAGAACCGGTAAACAGGAATTTCTTGCATCCGATCGCACCTGCCGCATGAACTGCTTTCACAGACTGCACCACATTGGACTGCTGTACATCGCGTTTCTTGCGATTTTCACTTCCGGAACCGTCCCAGCCCATATGGATCCATGCATCCGCTGCCGGAACATAATCTGTGATCTGCGCGATATCATGAAGATTCAGTTCAATGATCTGAAGCATCTGCTCGCTGTCTGCCGGGATCTGTTTGTATAAATTGGACATATTGGAGGAGCCGGGCCGAACGACTGCATCGACCCGGTGTCCTTTTTCTAATAATTGTCTTACGGTTACTGCTCCCAGAAAACTGGTCGCACCTGTGATTACAATTCTCATATATTCTTACGCCTTGATACGCGGAATGATCATGATCTCATCCATCTCTTCATCCGGAAGGAACGGAGCCAGATCTTCTAACGGCATAGAAACCATTCTGCCATCCGGAAGCATCTTTGCTGCGGACTTCGGCTCGAATGCCTGCTCAGTGTCTACGAAGATCTCACAGATTACAGGACCGTCTGTTGCCATTGCCTGCTCCACTGCACCCGGAAGTTCCTGGTTGTTGTGAGCTGCCACATACGGGAATCCGTATGCCCATGCCAATTTTTCGAAGCACGGGAAACTCAGATCTCCGCTGTCTTCGCCAATACCGATGAACGGCTGACCAAAGTGTGTTCTCTGTGTCTGACGGATGGAATGATAACCACCGTTGTTAATTAAGAAGATCTTGATCGGCATCTTATGGTGAATGATGGTCTGAAGTTCCTGAATGTTCATCTGGATACTTCCGTCACCTGTCATCAGGATAATGTCCTGAGTATGGTCAGCCACACATGCACCGATCGCTGCCGGAAGGTCATAACCCATGGATGCGATCGCAGAGTTGCTGATAAATCTCTGACCCGGCTTCATCTGGTAGCAATGACCGCCTGCCACACACGGAGAACCATTTCCAACGACTGTGATCTGACCCTCTTTTGCACGGATACCGATCTCATTCATCGCTGCATAAATGTTCGCCGGCTGTTCCGGACCTGCCTCATAATGTTTCGGCTGAACTACCGGATATTTCGCTTTCCACTCCTGGCAGCGGGCTACCCACCAATCAACTGCTTCTTTGTCCTTCGGACCAAATTCCTCAGATACAGACTCTTCTTCCAGAACTAACTCCAGTTTCTCAAGAAGATCTTTCACATCTGCATGAACCGGCATATCTGTGTGAACGCTCGGTTTCTTTAACTCTTCTGCGTCAATATCATTGTAAATAACATAAGCTTCTCTTGCCCATGTCTGGTAGTTGAAGCCAACCTGACGGATGGACAGACGGCTTCCGAGAGACAGAACCAGATCACTGTTCTGCACTGCAAAGTTACCCGGACGGTCACCCATGTTGCCTGCACGTCCGACATAAAGCGGATGTGCATCGTACATGCAGTCCTGGCTGTTCCAGCCTGTTACAACCGGGATACCTAATTTCTCTACCACTCTCATAAATACGTCGTGGGCTTTACCAATGCGGATACCGTTACCTGCATTGATCACCGGACGTTTTGCTTCTCTTACTTTTTTCAGGATCTCACGTGCTGTATCGAGAGATACCGGCTTTGGAAGAGCAATTCTCTTCTCGCCCTGACCCGGAATATCTTCCATGATCATACGCGCTTTACCTTCTACCTTAACAGCTGCGCAAGCCATGCATGCGCCACAGCCCTGACCCTTGTTTGTCCAGCCTGTACCGCCTGCCTCATAGTCATCTTTGTCAAATCCCCAGAGATCATCTGTCTCAATGTATGCACCCTGTACGTTAACCGGAATATCCAGCCAGCACGGACCCGGTCTGCCAACCTGAGCCAGATACAGAGCCTTCTCTAAACAGAAACGGATTCTCATCGGATCGATCACCATCTCACAGTATTTAGTCATACTGTCAACGGCTTTTGTAATATCAAACTCCTGGTCACCCATAGCACGGATGCCAAGACCTGTGCTTCTTGCAGTTGTGTCATAACGAACCTGTCCGGAAATTACCAGCATCGGGATAGAATCCAGCCAGCCGCCAACTACACCTGTCAGCGCGTTTGTACCGCCAGGACCTGTTGTTACACAAAGAGCTGCAATTTTATTGTGAATTCTCGCATAGCTTTCTGCTGCGATCGCACTGGCCTGCTCGTGGTGATTGTACCAGCACTTGAGGCCCGGCTCATGACCAAGACCGTCATTTAAGTGCATCGCACCGCCGCCAGTGATCATAAATACATCTTTAATTCCTTCTTCTACTAATCGCTTCGCGATGTAGTTGGAAACTTTCATTCTCATAATTTGTTACTCCTCTCATATAGCAAACACAGTTTTCCCATATGCATACCTCTTTATATTTTACCACAGATTACAAACACAGTCCAGTCATTCTACAGGGGTTTCCTCCCATGTCACGGACTGGCAAAGCTTCCATTATCCCTCTATGGATTTTGCATACACCATACCATTATAATCAGCCCGTAAACAACAACCGATGACGTTCCTCCCGGAGCGCATCACACAAAAAGGAGAGACTATTATGAAAAAACAGACACAGATGCTCGCAGTCCTGTCTGCGACAGCTTTCATTGCAATGCTTCCATCGTTTATCGGACAGCCCCAGATGGCTTACGCTGCGGAATGCGGCTGGACCGAAGAAGGCGATGCGATGGTATTTTACGATGAAGACGGAGAGCTTTTGACGGATACCTGGCGAAAAGAAGGAAATGACTGGATCTACCTGAATGAGGACGGTCACATTTCAAAAAATCAGAAAATCGATGAGTTCTACGTAGATGCTGACGGTAAAATGGTAAGAAATGCATGGGTGGAACTGGCCAATGAAGAAGATCCGGATTCTCCGGAAACCCCTGCATCCTTCTGGTACTACTTTGACGAGAATGGAAAATCCATCACTTCCAACTGGTTAAAGCAGAACGACAAATGGTATTATTTTGATGAATCCGGTCACATGCTCACAGGAAAAGTCAACATCGACGGTTCCTGGTATTACCTCGGAGAAGAAAACGACGGTACTATGAAAACCGGCTGGATCCAGTTAAAAGAAAATGCTTCCACTCCGGATACAGAAGAAGGCTGGTACTATTTTACGAAAACCGGAAAAATGATCGAAACACAGTACGACAGAAAAATTGACGGAAACTACTACACTTTTATTGACGGTAAAATGCAGACCGGATGGGTAGAAATGCCGAAAACCGATGTCGTTGCCAGCGACAGCAATGCCGGATCTGATGTTCTGACAGTTGCAGACTTCCAGTACTATGGTGCAGAAGGCGATGGTAAACGTGCCGGCGGCTGGTACACCATCGAAGGTATTGAAGGAATTCATGACATGGACGAGACATTTACTTTCTACTTCCGTGGCGGAAAAGCGCTCCATTCCGAAAAAACAGGAAATCAGCTCTTTACTGTAAACGGCAAAAAATATGCATTCAATGAGCTCGGCGAAATGCAGACAGGTCAGCAGATCGTAAATCTTTCCGATGGAGAAATCGCTAACTTTTACTTTGGTGAAGACGGCGTTATGAAAACCGGAAAACAGAGCATTTACAATGACGAAACAGGAGAACATGATACCTGGTTCTTCTATACAGAGGGCGATCGCAGAGGTCAGGGATTCCATGGCGTTCGCGACAACACACTTTATGTGTACGGAAAACGCCAGGATGCCACTTCCGATCAGAAATATGCTCCGGCTGTTCTGGGCGAGATCACTTACCTTGTAAACACCAGCGGCAGTGTACAGAAGGCATCCACATCCTCTACTTCTGCTGTGAAACCAGAACTCGGACGCGGATTCAAAGACTATAAGGATAACAACGGAAAAACATGGACTGTTGATGTAAACGGCATCGTTCAGTAAGTTTCTTTTTACACACCCACTTTGCAATAATACAAAAAGACTTCTGCCGCATTTGGCAGAAGTCTTTCTAATTTTCTTTTATATATTGCCCAATCAAACGGTTTATGGTCATCCGCATTCGGTCAATGATCGCCAGAAGTTTTTCATTTTCCTCCCGCAACCGTCGGTTTTCCTCTTCCAATTCGGTCATGCGTTTTTCGCTATTCATCAATTAAGCCTCCTTTGCATGCCGTCATTTTTTTCCATCTTAGGTTCCATTATACTCCTATATCCATGTACTATAAAAGTTTTTTCGACCGCAAGTTTCGACAGAAACCTCCTCTGCCGCCTTTCCCTAAAAGGCAATTATCTTGCGTATCACACACGTTCTATGGTATACTAAAGCTAGATCAAGAACACATTTAGGAGGTACTCCATGGTAAGAAAAGCTGATATCGTTTTTAAAGATAATGTACGCGGTGGCGAAGGCACCATTGAATTCCGTCACATTTTATCTGCAGATGAATTAATGGGACACGGTACAATCTACGCACACCTCGTTGTTCCGCCGCACTGCAGCCTCGGTTTCCATCAGCATGTAGAAAACACAGAGCCGTATTACGTTCTCAAAGGCAAAGGAATCTTCGTAGACAATGACGGTTCCAGAACAGAAATCGTTCCGGGTGATGTTTGCGTCATCGAAGTTGGTCAGAGCCACGCGATCGAGAATCCGTTCGAGGAGCCGCTCGAGTTCATGGCACTTGTGATCAACCAGAAGGGTAAGATGACTGAGTAAAGTGGGTATTTAACTT
>JAFYOD010000220.1 GCA_017556515.1 Lachnospiraceae bacterium | reverse complement strand
TTCATCTTGCGAAAAATATGGGAACAGAAGAAGGCAATCAGCTGGCTGAAACCATTCTTAATGCAGTCAAATATAACTGTACTTCTTCTAATATGACAAATTCCTACGGACTTTCTATTTATTTCCCATTCAAGAAGGTATCTTCCTTGGATGAAATGGTAGAAACGTATGAGCTGATCGGTATGGATGAAGAGTATGCGCGTTGTATTCAGGAATTTGCGAGTATGGAGGTTAGTGGTCAGGCTGTAAGTGGCGGTACACAGAGCCCGCTTCCGTCCTTGATGGGAATGCTTGGAAGTGCGAGTGGTTCCGGAAGTTCTTCTTCTATGGATAGTGCAGAACTGATCGCACAGCTTCTGATGGGATTCCTTGGCAGTGATATGAGCAGTATCGCGGGCCTTGGTTCCGGAAATACCGGTTTCTTAAATGATCGTGCACTGAGCAATGCGGATATCGTGAATTACCTTGTGGATAATCAGTTCGATACCAATGCACTGATGTGGACAAATACAGAACAGGGCGCGATCATCGAAATGAGCGAAGATCAGTGGGATATGGTTCAGACACTCCATGCAAACATGTTCTATGATGATGGAGAAGGTTATATCGACCTTGGTTTGGATAATGTCTACGAGTTTGATGATTATGGCAATCTGATGGCTCCGGAGGAGTGCACATGGCTGGCGATCAATGAGCAGCCGGTTGCTTATTATCATGAGACAACGACAGATGACGGAGAAGACTATACGATCACAGGTCGTGTTCCGGTTTTCCACAATGGAATCAGAGCAGAATTGATCCTGGTATTTACCGATGAAGATCCGACGGGAACTGTGGCTGGCGTACGTACGGTATATACAGAAGGTGAAACAGATACGGTTGCGAAAACCATGGATCCGATCGTGGATGGAGATGTGTTAGACTTCATTTGTGATTATTATAGTTATGAAGGTGCATATCTGGACAGCTATATGCTGGGCGATCAGATGGTTGTAGATGGCGAACTGGAGATCAGTGATGTCTACATCGACGAAGAGGCAGCGAATCTGACCTATTTATTTACCGATATCTATAATCAGCAGTACTGGACAGAACCGGTTCCGGAGTTTTAAACAGGAATCTTTGTAGAGATGAAGGATGGTGCCAATATGAATACAAGAACTGAACGAATTTTAAAAGTACAGTTGTTGGGCGAATTTAAGCTGTTTTTCGGAGAAGAAGAACTCTCTCTGGGAAAAATAGCGAAATCAAAAACAATTGAGCTCTTTCAGCTTTTGATGCTTCATCTGAAAGAAGGAGCAGCAAAAAAAGAGATCATTCAGACTTTATACGAGTGGGAAACTGTGGAAAATGAAAATCGCAGTATGAATAACCTGATCTATCGTTTGAAGCAGCAGTTAAAAGAGGTGGGAATTGAGCAGGAGGAGTATATCAGCATCGATAACGGTATCTGCTGCTGGGTTCCTGAAATTCCGTTAGAAGTAGATGTACATTTATTTAAAGAGAAACTCGCTGAGGCTTCTCTTGCAGAAGGAGAGGAGAAATTAAATCTTCTTCGTGCTGCGTTCTCTTTATATAAGGAAGAGATTCTTTTTGATGTACATGGAAAAACATGGATTATGAATGAACGAGAGCCTTTGAAAGAGCTTTATAATTCTTGTGTCCATCAGTTAGTAAAACTGTTAAAGGAGCAGGAAAAGTATGACGAACTGTTTCAGGTTTATTCTCAGGCTGCAAAAATCTATCCGTTTGATGGCTGGGGCTCCGGATTGATCGATTGTCTTCAGATCAACGGACAGTTTAAAGAAGCGTATCAGCTCTATGAGGATACCATTCAGCATTATATCGATGAACTTGGTGTAACCTTATCGGAACAGGCTCTGGCAAACATTGCAGAAATGGCAGTGAAAATCCGATGCGAAGATGCGGATATCCAGGAAATCCAATTGGATTTATCAGAAATACCGAGAAAGTCCGGCGCATTTTACTGTTCCTATCCAAGCTTTATTGATGTATACCGATATACGAACCGAATCATGGAACGCAGCGGAAAATCTACATTCTTTATGATGTGTAATGTCGTGTACTATAACTATTCCGGAAGAAGAAGTCCTCATGCGGGAGAAATCTTATGCGAGGCGATCAGTAAAGCATTAAGAAGAAGTGATATCTATTCAAGATACAGCAAAGAGCAGTGCGTGATCATCCTCAGAGGTGCAAAAATCGAAAATTGCTCGATGATTTTTGAAAGAATCCGCAAAAACTTCAAAAAAATGAACAGAAACTCCAACTGTGATCTGGAATACAATGTGACAGAGTTAAAAAATGAGGATGAAAATGTAGAATATATTTCATTCAATTCAAATAATGACGTTTGGGGTTAAAAAACTAATAAAAAAGCAACAAAAAAGGCTCTTTGGGACACTTCCCGTAAGAGCCTTTTTGTTATAGTAAAGTCATAAAGGTGAAGAGGAAGCGTAGTATGAACAAAGTTAATATAAACGTATCAGCTCCAAACCTTGTAGCCGTTTGTATCGACCGAGTCGTCGATGGAAGCATACAAGGAAGGATGTATCATAAATATCAAAGAGAACCACAATCGTTTAATGAGGTGCATAAACTGCTATGTCTCATGGAAGATGTGTTCGACCTTTGTGGATATCCCGAAAGTACTACACAAAGCAGGTACTTTACAGACCGGAAAGAAATTATGGAAAAGGAGGCTTCACTGATGGCTGATAGTGATCAGGTATTAAATAACAACGGAGATTTGGCAACATTCGTTGTTCATGTAAAATACAGACAACATTCAACCTGGCAAGGTGAAGTTGTCTGGGCGGAAAAAGGGAAAAAGAAATCATTTCGAAGTGCACTTGAGTTAATCAAATTGATGGATGGGGCATTAGAAGCAAATATAGAAGAAGGAGGGGCATGATCGTGAAAGAACTGAAACGATTATTTACCAGAAACACAATTCATAAAAGAGTATTTAGTAGTTTATTAGCAGTACTGCTTGTAATCTCATCTGTGATCCATCCGATCAATGTGGTTCCGGCATATGCGACAAGCAATTGGCTTAAAGTAAACTATGAGAAACAGGCAAAAGACGATATTGAACTTTATGTTCAGGCGGAAAGCGCAAGTTTCGAACCGGGTGAGACAATCACACTTGACTTATTTGTACAAAATAATTCATCAGAAGAATATACCAATTTTGGTATTTCCTTCGAAGATAAAAAAGATGCATTTGCAGAAGCAAACTTCATCCTTAACGATGACTGTGGTGATGCATACATCTCTGACAGAGGAAGCGTAACAAATCTGTACCTTGCACCGGGCGAGACAAAAGCTCTTCAGTTTGAAGGTACATTATACGGTGGTTTAGATGTACTGAACCGCAAAGAGATCACATTCTTATGTGGCGGATATGATGCAAATGAGAATCCTGTAACTACAAAAACAGAATTCCCGTTTACAGTAGGTTTATTCAATGAACTTTCCATCGACTTCACAGATGGAACAGAATTAATTCCAGACGAAAAAAACACACTTGAAATTACAATCGGATTCAATGACATCGGATATT
>JAFYOD010000219.1 GCA_017556515.1 Lachnospiraceae bacterium | reverse complement strand
TATTCCAAAGGGGAATGCATTGCTTTCGAAGAGGATATGGTCAGACATATCGGTATTGTGGTCCGCGGTTCTGTTCATATGGTGAAAGAAGATGTCTGGGGCAATTCGACTATCATGGCAAGGATGACAAGAGGGCATCTGTTTGGCGAGTCGGCTGCCTGTGGAAATGATTCCATGTCTGTTGTTACGTTTCAGGCAGCGGAGAATACAGAGGTTTTGATGATCCCGTTTGAGCGTATAATGAGCACATGCTGCAATTCTTGTGGATTCCATCAACAAGTGATCAAAAATATGGTCATTTTGCTTTCCAATAAGAATCATGCACTGATGGAGAAGATCGAAGTTGTATCTAGAAAGACGTTAAGAGAGAAGATACTGTCTTATTTGTCTCAGGAATCACAGCGACAGGGACGCCGCTATTTTGAGATCCCGTTGGGCAGAATGGAGCTTGCAGATTATCTGTGCACCGATCGAAGTGCATTGACAAGAGAACTTGGAAAAATGAGACAGGAAGGCCTGATCGACTATGATAAAAACATGTTCCGTCTTTTTTAAATGACGGCGTATACGATATAAGATATCAAGAGACATTGGTATTGTGAGAAGGGGAAAATGGGGGAAATTCAATGGGCGTAAGGAAACATGTCAGCCAACTGGAATTTTTTGAAGGGATTGATCCGAAGACGGTCGAAAAACTGATCAAGTGCGGTAAGATCATGGAAGTTCCGAAAGGAACTTTGTTGATCCGCGCAAGAGAATCGGTAGAGTTTGTATATTTCCAACTGAGTGGAAAATCTGTGATCTACAATCTGACCCATGACGGGAAACGAAAAATCTTATTTGTCTTTGGACAGGGGGCGCTTTTAAATGAGCATCTGTTCAATAATCACACATCTTCAACCTACTGTGAAACGATGGAGAAAAGCAAGGTGCTGGCATTTCCGGTACAGGAATTTGTGAAAGGGATGCAGGAAGATTTTCAGTTAACAAAGAAGATGCTGGAAACCCAGGAGCGGAAGATCTGGCGTTTAGGGCATCAGTTGAAAAATACAACCAGCAGTATTTATCTGGAGAGAAAACTGGCTGCGAAGCTTTGGAAGCTTTCCAGGGACTTTGGTGTGGAAACAGAAGAAGGGATTGAGATCGATATGAACCTTTCGATCACATTCCTGGCAGATATGCTGGGAGTCCCGCGCGAGACTACATCGAGAGTTTGCTCTATTTTGACGGAATCTGGACTGATTTCAATCAAGAAAAAGAGGATTTTTATATCAGATCCTGAAAAAATGGCACATTTTTACAAAACTGGTGAAATTGCACAAGAAAACGACTGACAAATTGTCAAAAACATAGGAAATTAATGGCAAAAAAGATTCTGTGAGGTATATCACAGAATCTTTTTTTGTTTATTGCTAAAATATATAAGACTATATTTTAACGTGAGGGAAAGGAGTCATTATGGGATACCAGTTATCAAAAACAAAAGCAGATGGTATCTTCCAGCAGTGGGCGAAGAAATACGACATCTTTGCACCGGTTGTGATGGAAGGTGAAGGATGTTTTTCTGATACCGATATCATCCGCTATGTAAAAGTAAATTCCTTGGATGAAATTGAGTGGAATAAAAAATCCGATTATTCATTTAAAGAGGTTTTATTAGCAATTAATGAAACACTGTTTTATTTTACTGAGGATCAGACTACCGTTCCGAAAGGCCCGGAGAAAGATATTTTGATCTTCTTACGTTCTTGTGATCTTCATGCAGTAAAACGTCTGGACGAAATCTATCTCAAGAACGGATTTGAAGATTTCTACTATGCAAGAGTCAGAGAACGTGCAAAATTCATCCTCATGGGTTGTGAAAACACTTGTGCATCCGGTTTCTGTGTAAGCATGGGAACCAACCAGTCTGATAACTACGATGCATATGTGAAAGTAGATCATGACACTGTATATATGGACGTGAAATGCAGTGAATTGAATGAAGAGATCTGTGCAGAAGCGATGCATACAGAAGAGATCATGGTTGCAGACGTGACACCGGATTTTGTAACTGAGAATAAAGAAAAAGTGACACTTCCGAAGAATCTGTCTAATGACAGCTTTACAAATGAAATCTGGCAGGAGTACGGTGCAAGATGTATCAAGTGCGGTCGTTGTAACTTCGTATGCCCGACATGTACATGTTTCACCATGCAGGATATTTTCTACCGTGACAATGAAAAAGTCGGCGAGAGAAGAAGAGTCTGGGCATCTTGTCAGATTGACGGTTACACAGAGATGGCCGGCGGTCACGGATTCCGTAAGAGCCAGGGTGACAGAATGCGTTTCAAAGTAATGCATAAGATCTACGATTTCGAAAAACGTTTCGGTTATCCGATGTGCGTTGGATGTGGTCGTTGTGACGATGTATGTCCGGAATACATTTCCTATTCCAACTGCGTGAACCGATTAGCAAAGGAGGAAAGTGAATCATGACAAACCACTACATTCCACAGCTTTCAACCATCAAAGAAGTAATCAAACATACAGATCTTGAGTATACATTCCGCATGGAATTCCACGGAGAAGCAAAGCCGGGTCAGTTCTTTGAGGTATCCATTCCGAAATATGGCGAGGCTCCGATCTCTGTCAGTGGTATTGGCGACGGTACGGTTGATTTTACGATCCGTCGTGTAGGTAAAGTAACAAACGAGATTTTTGAAAACTATGTAGGTGACAAATTCTTCATTCGCGGACCGTATGGAAACGGTTTCGATATCGAAAATTATAAAGGAAAAGAATTGGTTGTTGTTGCCGGCGGTACAGGACTTTCTCCGGTTCGCGGCGTGGTAGATTACTTTGCTCATCACACAGACGAGGCAGTGAGCACAACTGTGATCGCAGGTTTCAAATCTCCGAAAGATGTTCTCTTTAAAGACGATTTCAAATTCTGGAATGAGCACATCAACGTGATCCAGACAGTTGATACTGCTCCGGAAGACTACGAAGGTCCGAAGGGAATGGTAACCAAATATATTCCGGATCTGAAATTTGAAAACATTGAGAATACAGCATTTATCTGTGTAGGTCCTCCGGTCATGATCAAATTTACGGTTATGGAGATCTTAAAGCTGGGTGTTCCGGAGAAGAATATCTGGATCTCCAACGAGAGAAAGATGTGCTGCGGCCTCGGTAAATGCGGTCACTGTAAGATTGGCTCCACATATATCTGCCTGGATGGTCCGGTATTTAACTATGTGGACGGCAAAGAACTGATCGACTAGGAGGTATCACATGGGATTGGATATTAATACAAAGAAATTAAAGAAAAATGCGTTCCGTGTATCCAAACAGCGTGGAATCGGAGCTTCCAGAATCCGTGTTCCGGGCGGTTACCTCAATGCAGAAGTCCTTGGTATGGTGCAGGAGATCGCACAGACATATGGTAACGGATACGTACATCTGACAACCAGACAGGGCTTCGAGATCGAAGGCATTCGTTTTGAGGATATGGATGCGATCAATGAAAAACTGCAGCCGATCATCGAGATGTTAGACATCAATCAGGAAAAGCCTGGCTGTGGTTATCCGGCATCCGGTACCAGAAACATCAGTGCATGTATCGGTAACAATGTGTGTCCGTTTGCAAACTACAATACTGCGGAACTGGCAAAAAAGATCGAAAAAGCAGTGTTCCCGCATGACTTACATTTCAAGATCGCGCTCACAGGCTGTTCCAACGACTGTGCTAAGGCGAGAATGCATGATTTCGGTATTATTGGACAGACTATGCCACAGTATGATCCGAGCCGCTGTGTGAACTGTCAGGCCTGCGTAAAAGGCTGTAAGAGTCTTTCTGTGAATGCTCTTCGTGTGGAAAATAATAAGATCGTTCGTGACGAAGAGAAATGCGTTGGCTGTGGCGTTTGCGTTACAAAATGTCCGACACGTGCATTCACAAGAAGCAAGAAGAAATATTATAAGCTCACGATCATGGGAAGAACAGGTAAGAGAAATCCACGTCTTGGCGAGGACTTCCTGATCTGGGCAGATGCAGAGAATATCATCAAGATCATTCAGAACACATATGCATTTGTTGATAAGTACATTTCCCCGGATGCTCCGGCAAGAAAAGAGCACATCGGTTACATCATTGACCGTGTGGGCTTTGAAGAATACAAGAAATGGGCATTGGAAGGCGTAGAGCTGATGCCGGAAACTATCATAAAGAACAATATTTACTGGGGCGGCATTCATTTTGACCGCTAAGAAATCAACGGTTAGGAGAGTATAGGCATATGAAAAAAGTACAATCCACTTGTAACTACTGTGCCCTTGACTGTAATCTGGACTTTTATGTGGAGAACAATCGTGTAGTGAAAGTTGTTCCGACACCGGGTTATCCAGTTAACAATGGCTTCAGCTGTATTAAGGGTCTTTCTCTTGATAAACAGCAGAAAACAGTAAAACCGAACAGTCTGCCGAAGATCCGTCAGGAAGACGGTTCCTTCAAGGAAGTTTCCTGGGATGAAGGTTTCAAACATGTGGCAGATAAATTAAAAGAGATCCAGGCGAAATATGGTCCGGAGAGCGTGGCTGGTATCAGTACCGGTCAGCTGACTATGGAAGAGTTCGCGATCTTCGGTCACGTTATGCGTAACTATTTAAAAACAAACGTAGACGGAAACACACGTCTTTGCATGGCGACAGCCGTTGTGGCTCACAAACAGAGCTATGGTTTCGATGCTCCGGGTTATACGTTACAGGATCTGGAACTGTCCGATACTATCATCTTCATCGGTGCGAACCCGGTTGTTGCACATCCGATCCTTTGGGGAAGAGTGCTTCAGAATAAAGTTCCGGGTCACAAAGTGATCGTGATCGATCCGAGAAAATCCGAGACAGCCATGAACGCAGATCATTGGTACGGTCTGAAATGGAAGAGTGACTTATTACTTCTGTATACAATTGCAAACCAGCTTATTGAAAAGGATTATCTGGATCACACATTCATCGCAGAGCACACAGAGAAATTTGAAGAGTTCAAAGAGTTCGTAAAAGCTTATACATTAGAGCGCGGTGTTGAGGGAACAGGCCTCTCCAAAGAGCAGATCTTAGAACTTGTGGAACTGATCCACAACGGTAAGAAAGTTTCCTTCTGGTGGACTATGGGTGTCAACCAGGGTTATGAGGCAGTTCGTACCGCTCAGGCGATCATCAATCTGGCAATCATGACAGGAAACATCGGAAAACCGGGTACAGGTGCAAACTCCATCACAGGCCAGTGTAATGCGATGGGTTCCCGTGCATACAGTAACACAGCGGTATTCTACGGCGGTGGAGATTTCACAAATCCGGCAAGAAGAGCCCGCATCGCAGACGTTCTTGGTGTGGATGAGAGCATGCTGGCAGAGAAACCGACCAAGACTTACAACCAGATCATCGAAGGCATCAATGCTGGCGAGATCAAAGGTCTCTGGATTCTTTGTACAAACCCGAGACACAGCTGGACAAACAACGAGACATTTGCAAGTGCAACAAAGAAACTGGAACTGTTCGTGGTACAGGATATCTATGATACCATCGAGAGTGCAGAGGACTGCACCGTGTTCTTCCCTGTAGTTCCGGGCCTGAAGAAAGAGGGTACCTACATCAACTTAGAGCGTCGTATGTCTGCAATGCGTCCGGTATTAGAGCGTGGCGAGAATGAGATCTCCGACTATGAGGCAGTGCTTGGTGTCGGTAAAGCTCTTGGTATGGGCGATGCGCTGAAAGGCTGGGAGACTCCGAAGGATTGCTTCAACCTGATGCGTGAATGTTCCAGAAACATGCCGTGTGACTTTACAGGTCTCACATGGGAGATGTTAGAAGGTTCCCATGGTTTCCAGTGGCCGTATCCGGCAGGTAAAGAAGAGGAGAACAAAGAGGAGCAGAGAAGACTTTACTCCGACGGAAACTTCTTTACACCGTCCAAGAAAGCTCAGTTCATGTTCGAAGAAGTGCGTGAAAATCCGCTTCCGACAACTCCGGAATTCCCGATGGTTCTGAACACAGGCCGTGGCAGCGTTGGCCAGTGGCATACTCAGAGCCGTACAAAAGAAGTAAAATTCGTAGAAGATGTTTCCTCCAAGAAGGCATATATCTACATGAATACAAAGATGGCAGAAGAAAACGGAGTGAAGGAAATGGATATGATCCGTGTATATTCTGTCAATGGCCATAATGCAGACTTTGCAGTAAAAGTGACTGACAATGTACAGTACGGAGAATTATATGCTCCGATCCACTACATTGAGTGTAACAAACTGACTCCGTCCCTTTATGACAGCTACTCCAAGGAGCCGTCCTATAAAGCGACACCGGTACGTTTCGAGAAGATCGAAGAATAAGGAGGACAGAGTATGTATCGTATTAAAATTGACAGAAGCCGTTGTATTGGCTGTCTGACTTGCGTAACAGCCTGTGTAGTCAGCCACCAGACTGAGAGTGGTGACGCGAGAAACCGTGTTACGATTGACAGCGAGATCAAACCGGCACCGATTTTCTGCCGTCACTGTGAGAGACCGGAATGTGTATACACATGTATGACAGGCGCTATGAAGAAAAATCCGGAGACCGGATATGTAGAGTACGACAAAGAGCAGTGTGCAAGCTGCTACATGTGTATCATGTCCTGTCCGTACGGTATCCTGAAATATGACAGCATCAACCAGACCGAGATCATGAAGTGTAATATGTGCGTACACAGAAGTGAAGACGGTAAGGGAAATCCGATGTGCGTGGAAAAATGTCCGATGCACGCCATTACAGTTGAGGAGGTGTAACGATGAAATACGTAGTAATTGGTGCTTCCGCAGCAGGTGTGAGCGGTATCCGCGAGCTTAGAAAGTTAGATAAATCCTGTGAGATCGTTCTGATCTCCAAGGATAAAGATATTTATTCCCGCTGTATTCTCCATCGTTACCTTGGCGGAGAGAGAAGTCTGGAGAAACTGAATTTCGTAGAGAACAACTTCGAAGAGCTTTATAATGTTCAGTGGATCAAGGGAATGACATGCACCGGCGTAAAACCGGAGGCAAAAGTCGTAATGTTAGAAGATGGAAGTGAAATCTCTTATGATAAACTCCTGATCGCTACAGGCTCCCACACATTCATCCCGCCGATCAAAAATCTGATCGGTGCGAAGAATGTGGTTGGTTTCCGTAACGTGGAAGACATCGAGACTTTAAAAGAAGAAGCGAAGACAAAGAAGAATTTCTTTGTGATGGGCGGAGGTCTTGTAGGTCTCGACTGTGCAAGCGGTCTGTTGGAACTTGGCGTAAATGTGACTCTGGTAGAGATGGCAAACTGGCTGTTAGTAAAGCAGCTGGATGAGCATGCAGCGAAGGCTTACCAGAATGCATTTGCAGCGAAAGGTGTAAAACAGTACTATGGTGTTGGTGTTTCTGAGGCTGTTTTAAAT
>JAFYOD010000218.1 GCA_017556515.1 Lachnospiraceae bacterium | reverse complement strand
GTTGCTTCTTTTAACATATCTACACGCTCATCTGTAGTAAAGAGCGCTTTTTTTGCACTATTATCAAGAACACCGACGATCAAATGGTCAAATAATTTGGACGCACGCTCAATAACATCGATATGTCCAAGTGTTACCGGATCAAAACTTCCCGGATAAACAGCTTTTTTCATAATACTTTATCTCCCATTTTTTAATTTTTGTCCGCGTCCAGAGCTTTCATAAGAAAAACATGTTTATTAGTCTTATACTCTTTTGTACGAACGATCTCATAGCCCATCGGGCCTGCCCAGGAAAAATCAGTGCCGGAAGATGCCTCGATAATGAAGAGTGTATCTTCATCCACAAGAACAGAATTCTGAAAAGCTTCCATTACATGTTTTTCCAGTTCACGGTCATAAGGTGGATCCATAAATACAAGATCAAACTTCTTCCCGTTTCTTTCCAACATTTTGAGACCGGAAATGACATCACTGTTCATCACCATCGCTTTGTCTTCCAGTCTGGTTGTTTTTAAATTATCACGAATGCACGCAACCTGACGGCTTCCGTTGTCAATAAAAACGGCCTCTTTTGCACCGCGGCTCAAAGCCTCGATACCGATCGCTCCGCTTCCCGCAAATAGATCGAGGAATGCTGCACCGTAAAGATCATTGTTGATCATATTAAATAATGTTTCTTTTATACGGTCCTGAGTCGGTCTTGTATCCATACCCTCCACCGTTTTTAATTGCAGCCTTCTGGCGCTTCCTGCAATAACTCTCATAATTCACCTCATTATATTGTTCCATTATAATCGGAATGGAAAGGATATACAAGCAATTTTTTTGTATAAAATCGAAATCAAAAAAATCCCTCTCGTCTGAACTCAGACGAAAGGGATCATTTTTACTTAATAAGGCTTATTTAGAAGCCATCTGTCTCTCCTGCTCTTCGATCATTTTCTTTACCATATAGCCACCTACACTGCCATTCTGAGCGGATGTGAGGTTACCGTTATAACCATTGGAAAGCGGTACACCGATCTCGCTTGCTACTTCCATTTTGAATTTGTTCATTGCCTCTTTGGCTTCCGGAACTACGACACGGTTGCTATTAGAAGAATTATTATAAGACATATTAACGCCTCCTATTCGAAGTGCCACGTTGTCTGTGGCTGTTTTTTGTTACACTCCTATTATGGTCGTGCAAGAAAAAAATACGCTAGAAGGTTTTTCGAAAATTGTCATATTAATGAAATTGTTGTACTTCCCTCTTTCTTAATTATTCTTTTGGTTACAGCTTTACTTCAGACAGTATTGAAAAATAAGTATGTACAAGCGATTCTTCGTGGTTTAAAACCTTGTGTTATCGGTATCGTACTTGCTACAGGCATATATATGATTTTTACAAACTGTTTCGGAAAACCATTTGCACCTACGATAAATATTCAAGCTGTTATAATTTCAGCTGGTTTACTTTTATCTATGGTTATGTATAAACGTGTAACAAAGAAAAAACTTTCTCCATTAATTTCAATATAAACAGATAATTTTCTCATATTATTATCCTCTTCTTTCAACTGACAAATCCATGCCTAAAATATTGATTAAGCGAATTATTTTTTCAATCTCTGCTGTCGATTTTCCTCGTTCTAAATCAGATATAATTCTTTTCTACGAATTCTAATTGCATGACCTAAAGATTTTGAATCTGTAATTTTCATAAGTCCTCCACAATACGCCGTAATGTAAAAACCACTTATCAAATTAGACAAGTGGTTTTTTCGCAATCGCTTTACAGCACTTTCCAGAGACAAAAGTCTTATAGGACTTTATTCATTTCATACGAAAGTTTACATTTAGCTAAGCATGATCGGTTCTTCTTGTTTGACAAGAGCCGGTTCTTCCGGTACATGCACCTGTACAGGCTCAGACATTTCCGAAGCTTTGAACGTTTCGAAGAAATTGGTTTTTGAAGAAACGAGTTTTCCCATGTCTTCGCGGCTCATTGTGGTGAGCATATCCAGATTACCGGTTTTGATCAACATGTCCTTATAGTTATTGATCTGCGCTTCGTCCAAAAGATTCTTGCCGACTCCGGTACCGGAAATCTTAACTTTAAGCAAGATCTTGTTTGCAAACAGAATATCGCTGCCGGCCTGCTGCATCTGTTTCGGAGTCAGCTCACGCTTATACAAGGCGTGCTCCAACAGTGCCTGCTTGCCCTCCTTTCCTTTGATAGCAACCTTGTACAGGGCGATGTTCGCCTTGGTTTCTTCAATCTGTTCCTTGGTGAGAGTAACAGCTTCCCTCATCTTAGGATCGCTCTGAATGGTGTTCCACATTCTATCGATAAGATATAAGGTGTTCAGCGAGTGTTCACTTTCCAGCGTGGACAAACCAGCTGCGGCATGATTGGTACGGAGGATACTGTTCTGCAGCAGATCGACAAAAGGCTTTACGTTGCCCTGGTCATAAGCATGCACAACACTCTGGGCCTTCTCACGGGCAGGTTCCAAATGCACGAAATACTTCTGGCTGTCCGGGCAGCCTTCTGTGATAAGGTTCTTCAGGATCATTGGATAATTCTGCTGCGCGGTTTCCTCTACGCTAAGACCTTCCATCTGAGGTTTTCCGGAAACATCCGGGTGGCTCAATGCGGCAAAGCCGGCGATCGCTGCCAGATTGCCATATTTTGCTCGGTGGTCAAGGATCTCCTGATCGGAATACTGCTTCCCATCCGGAAGTTTTGGAAGATCCGGAAGCGCATATTGCTTCGGCTTGTAATCGCTGGCTTTAAAGACACCTCGCTGAATCCATGTACCTAATGCGCCCGGCAACGGATCATTGCCCACTAGGTCTCTTATCACACGTCTGGTGCGGTTCCCCCACTCAATCTGCTCCTTGGTGCTCTCCAGTTCTGTCAACAATCGGCCCTGAGGCAGTGTAGCATGCTTTTCCTTCATAAAGATAACTTCTTTATTCTGAAGGTTAAACATGGGAGACGAACCGTCCGGAAGTGCGTTTTCAGGACTATTTTGATCGAATCGGTATCCGATCATACCTTGGCGGATCGAAGCAAACAGGCCCAGATGATCCGACAGGAATTCATCTACACTTTGCAGATATGATTCTCGAATGTGCATCGCTTCTTTGAATTCGCTGACTTTGCGTCTATACTCCTCGGCTTCGATATTTTGCTCATCAACATTATTTTTTTTGCTTTTAAACTTGAGATCATCGTCATCCAAACTGTTATACCACTTACTCCATCGTTCATCATAGGTTGCAGACTCTTTCTTATAGCGACGGAGTTTGGCGTAATCGTTATCTCTGCCAAACAGATAATAGCCGATCTTGGACCAAATGCTAGGCTTCATATTGGCTGGTTTGACGGGTTTCGCCGGGAAGCCAGTCAAGCCGAAAGCCGCAGGATCCGGTTCCTTCGGTGCAGGGGCCTGAGGCTCCTTAGGAAAGACGTATTTCTCCGAACCATTGCCTTTGCCCATGGTATCCATCAAATCCAGGGGCGGGGTGGTGGAAATATTGCCGAATTCATCTGTATACACCTGCTGCATATCTGATTCGCCGGCGCCTGGTGCAAAGACCATAAGTGTTCCTGCTTTAGACATTTCCATCAGTTTTTCAATCTGATCATCTGTGACCTGGGGATTCAGGTTATCATTGACCCACTGAAGATAGGCATCGGGATTGTTATCCTGAATATTGGGGCTAGGATTATTATACTTAAGACCTTCGTGCGGAATATAAGCGTACTGGAACTCTCCCTCCGGGCCGAGCGGCTCGTTTACATCCTTCTTTGTAAAATAAAACATCTTGACGCGTCCAAGATCCTCTATGCGGTTAACATCAATGTTGACTTGTTCGTAGACTTCCTTTGCAAACTTTTGATACCACTGTTGCAATGCTTCGTGTGAATACTTCGGCATATATTTTCCTCTCCTTCTTTTTATTCTAATATTTCTTTTAATACATGCTACCACACTCATAGTGACAAAACCGTTACAAAACTATTATTTAACTAAAATGTGAAATTAAGCAATGGTAACATTCCTCGTTTCGACGGTATTTGCTCTTTTTTACACTGAATTTGTTATTTTCCAAACTCAAAAAGGGCACAAAAAAAGACGCCATTTTTCAATGACGTCTCTCAATCATTTATTCATTCAAACATAAAAATGCACATAAGTTACCACGTTTCTCTGCACATCTTCTATGGGAATAAAGAAGATCCGGGTTACAGTATGTGCAGATATCGGTTACGGAAATCTGACTTTCAGGAATTCCAGCCTCACTGAGCACGATACGGTTCGCTTCCCATAAGTTCAGCTGAAATTTACCATTTGGTTTTTCATAAAATAAGTTGTCATAATGTTTTTCATCGAAGGCTGTTTGGAACTGTTCGATCACTTCCGAACCAACTTCATAGCACTCTTGACAAATGCTCGGTCCAATACATGCAACCACATCAGCCGGATTTGTACCAAACACTTCCGTCATACGTCGAATAGTTTCCGCCCCCATGCGATTGACAGTTCCTCTCCATCCGGAGTGAGACAAACCAATGACACGTTTTTTAGTATCCACAAAATACAGCGGAACACAGTCTGCAAAAAATGTTACAAGAGTTACTCCAGGAATATTAGTAATTAATCCATCCACATCACGATAGTCACGGTCTGTGATCACACCCTTTCCAAAATCCCGTTCAGAAACAAGACGGACATTTGTGGTATGAGTTTGCCAAGTTACGACCATACGCTCCATATCAACATTCAGGGCGTTAGCCATACGACGGTAGTTTTCTTTTACTGCTTTCGGATCATCACCTCTTGTAAAAGAGAAATTCATTGTCGCATATGGGCCTTCACTAACACCACCCATACGAGTAGAAAAAGCATGTGTTACCATACCTGTTTCTTCTAAAGCAGGAAATGACAGCCAGGTAACACCCTGATTATTTTTTTCACTTAAATGAGGCTCTGTATTTTTACGATTCCAATTGTACATCATATGCCTCCTTTCAAAATGCATTCTTAATATAACTGATCGTTGTACCATTTACACCTGCGGCATCAAATCTGCACGGCGTATTCTCGGAGTAATGTTTTTGATACAGATACATTTGCGCCACACGTCTTACCTGCGCCGCCTTTCTGGCATCAATCGCCTCCAATGCATTTCCTGCATTCGATGATTTTCGATATTTCACCTCAACAAATACCAGATAATTTCCATCTCGTGCGATAATATCGATTTCTCCGCATCTGCAACGATAATTTAATTCCAGGATCTCAAATCCCTTTTGTTGTAAAAAGGCAGCCACTTGTTGTTCATAATGGCTGCCGATCTTTCTGTTATTTTTCGATTTCAACACTTCCTATTTGATGTTGCTATTTCTGACCCAGAATGTTTTTCAGAAAGGATATACGATGAATTGGTGTCGGTCCCAGTTCACGGATCACTGCTGTATGAGCTGCAGTACCATATCCCTTATGTTTTGCGAATCCGTATTCCGGATAAAGTGTATCATATTCGACCATCATATGGTCTCTGGTAACTTTTGCAAGCACACTTGCCGCCGCAATGGAAACACTCTTAGCGTCACCTTTGATGATCGGAACCTGCGCGATTTCAAGGTTCGGAATTGTTACTGCGTCATTCAATAATACGTCCGGAACAACGTTTAAACCATGAATTGCTTCACGCATCGCCTCGTAAGTTGCCTGTAAAATGTTAATCTCATCGATTCTTGCCGGACTGACAATACCGACACTCCATGCAACTGCTTTCTCTTTTACCTCGAGAAACAATTCTTCACGACGCTTTTCAGAAAGCTTTTTGGAATCATTTAAATATAAGATTACCTGATCTTTTGGCAAAATCGCAGCGCCTGCAACAACAGGGCCTGCAAGCGGTCCTCTTCCGGCTTCATCAACGCCGCAAATAAACGCACAGTCTTCATACTGACGTTCAAATTCTTTCATCGCCTCAAGACGAAGCAACTCTTTTTCCAGTCGGTCTCCCTTTAATGTACGTGCCATATTATTCTCCTGTGACAGTTACCGGAGGCATTTCTAATGTAATGCGTCCAAGTTTACCACTTCTGAAATCATCTAACAGCAGCTTAGAAGCTCTGGCAAGGTCAAATCCGCCACCCTTTGTCAGACAGGCTCTGGATTCTGCGATTGCTTCTAATACTTCATACTGCTTCTTTCCTTCTTCCTGGATCTTATAGTGTTCAGAAAGAAGACCCGGATGAAGATTGGAAATAAATGTTACAAGCTCTCCGGCAAGTTCCTCTTTATTTAAAATATCTTCGTTGATAGAACCTAAAAATGCCAGTTTTAATCCAACTTCCTGGTCTTCAAATTTCGGCCACAAAATACCCGGTGTATCTAACAACTCAACCTGTTTATTTAAGCGGATCCACTGATTTCCCTTTGTAACACCCGGTTTATTGCCTGTCTTGGCAGCAGCTTTACCTGCAAAACTATTGATAAATGTGGATTTACCTACGTTCGGGATTCCCACAACCATCGCTCTGACCGGTCGATTTAAAATACCGCGTCTTCTATCGCGCTCGATCTTTTCCTTACAAGCTTCCTGAATAACCGTATTGATCTGCTTTAATGTTGCTTTGCTGCGGGCATCGATCTTCATAACCTGAAAACCTTTCTCTTTAAAGAAATTGCTCCAAGCAGCATTTGCACCTTCTGCAGCCAGATCTGCCTTATTAAGTAAGATCATACGTGCCTTACCTTTTCCAAGTACGTCAATGTCCGGATTGCGGCTGGAAAGCGGTGCACGGGCATCAACAAGTTCAATGATCAGATCGATCAGTTTGATATCTTCCTGCATGGCACGTTTGGCCTTGGTCATATGGCCCGGATACCATTGAATATTCATCACGTACCTCCTATTAATTGATCAGACCGAATTCTTCGATCGGTTGAAATTTTAACCATACTTTTCCGGTTAATTGCTCTCGTTTGATCACACCTATCCCGGAAAAACGACTGTCTTCACTGGACTCACGATTGTCTCCCAGGAGAAAATATTCATCTGCTCCCAAATCAATCGGATATTCTGCAATGCCTGCCATGGTTGCATGTCCAAGCACATTGTCTGTATCCAACGGTTTTCCGTCAATGTAGACCAGATTATCTTTGATCTGGATTGTTTCACCAGGCAGTCCAATGATCCGTTTCATATTATATGAGGAGTTTTCTTTCTCAAAAACTGCGATATCGTATCGTTCCGGAGTTCCCAGATCATACAAAATACGATTGATCAAAACCACATCTCCGGAATTAAGCACAGGATTCATGGAACTGCCGTTCACCTGCACACGGCTTCCCAGTGAATATACAAGGTAACAGGCAAATGCGATCACCACGATGATATCAACGATCCAGTGAACAAGACTTTGAATCGTACTTTCTTCCGGTTCTTGATAAAATTCCATACTCCTCACCTCTATTCTATAAGTGATACAATTTTATCATTGTTTCATTAATTTTCAAACCCATAAATGAAAAAAAGGGACAATTTTCATTGTCCCTTCAAATCCGCTAGATGAATTATCTTAC
>JAFYOD010000217.1 GCA_017556515.1 Lachnospiraceae bacterium | reverse complement strand
ATCCAGTTTGCAATGGAACACTGCGGAACTGCCGCTTTGAAACGGTCTGTATGTCCGATGATCCAGTTACTCATGAAACCGCCATAACTGATACCCATAACTGCAAGACGATTGCCATCCATTGCAGGATAACGTCTTAACACTTCGTCTGTGAAGAACATTAACTGATCGTAGTCAATAGAACCCTGCTTTGCAACGATATCTGCAAATTCATTGCCCTTACCGTCACTGCCTGTCGGGTTTGTATAGAATACAAAGTATCCGCTGGAAGCATATGTCTGGAACTCATGCTGTAAATGAGCACCATACGCGCCCTTCGGACCACCATGAATGGTCAGAATACCCGGATATGATTTGTTTGGATCATAGTCAACCGGTTTGATCACGAAACCATCCAGTTCTACGCCTTCATGAACAAATACGAAATGCTCGACCGGACTGATCTTGATCTCATTCTGAATTTCTTCGTTAAAAGAAGTAAGTTTTGTCTCTACGCCGTTGTCCCAGCAGTAAAGTTCAGACGCAGTCTGATTTCTTCTTCCGATAAAATAGATCTTTCCGTTCTTAATATCAAACATATTAACTGTACCGGCTTCTCCGATCACAACGTTTGCATTGCCGTCAAGATCAAAGCTTGTCATAACAACGTCAGTTCCGTTGACACCGATCACGTAAATAATATCATCTACAGTCGCCTGATTGGTACCGCCTGCCATATTCATATCTGTGGAACATGCAGATCTTGTACTGAAATCATAGTGGAGCAGCATCTTCGGCTCTCCGTTTTCGATTGTGTAAAGGTCAGGATTTTCATTATATCCGAAACGCTTCATGTCGGAACCCATGAAATCGATACGGCCATTTCTGCGACATGCATATGTAACAGAGAATGCGCCCTGCGGAAGGATCTCCACTACTTCTCCGGTTGCTTCTACATACTCATAAAGTGCGTTCTGCGGCATCTTCTTCTGAGTATATGTGTTACAAGTGAAGAATACTGTATTGTTTTCTGCCCAGAATGCATCTACCTGACCATATTCCGGAGAAAGAACTTTCATCTCGCCTGTTGCGATCTCATAGCGGTATAAACGATCACGAACTTTGTTTGTGATGCCTACACCGTTACTCCAGAACGGCATCTCATCAAATACTTCGAAGTCTTTTTCTCTCTTCTGATATGCTTCATGAACGGATGCATAGATCGCGCCATTCTGATACTGCATCTTGCCAACTTTATGAGGAACAGCATCCATAAATACCGCTTCTCCACCAGTTACATTCATTGTATAGAAGCAAGTCCATGTCTCGCCATTTTTCACTTTTTTCTGGTATTCTGCTTCACGGTTTCCAGTGAACAGAATGGTCTCATTATCGATCCAGATAAAGTTTCTCTCTTTATTGCCGGATGTAAGCTTGCTTACCTGCTTAGTAGCATCATTGTAAAGCCAAAGTGTAGAATCATAGCTATTACCTTCAATGCTCGGCTGAACAACTGCAAACACACCATATTTTCCATCTGCAGACATCGCAAGGTTGGTCGGATAACGGAAACTTGCAAAATCAGTAATCTTCATATTTCTCTGTGTCATAGTTTTAACCCTCCCTAATACTAAAAAGGTCCTGCAGGCGACGCCCGCAGGACCGAATCATCTCTGAGATTTATTTCAGATACTTCTCGAACCAATCATACATCTCTTTTAATCTGCGGAGTCTGTGTGTTGGTTTACCGGAACGGGACAGTTCATGGTTCTCGCCATGGAACAGGCACATTCTTGTCTCAACGCCGAAGAATTTCAGTGCGGAGAACATCTGGATCGCATCGCCCATCCAGCAGCGGTAGTCTTCGTCAGACTGGATGAATAATGTCGGAGTCTTCGCCATATTTGCATATTTCAACGGAGAATGTGTCCACATCTTATCCGGACTGTTCCACGGATCTGCCTTGATCTGATCCATGTTGAAGTAGTAACCGATATCTGTTGTCATACATTTGGAAACCCAGTTGGAGATGGATCTCTGGGAAGCAGCTGCTGCGAAACGTGTTGTGTTGCCGATGATCCAGTTTGTCATGTAACCACCGTAGGAACCACCCATTACACCGAGACGTTTCTCATCGATCTGCGGATACATTTTCAGAACTTCATCTGTTAATGCCATTACATGATCAAAGTCTACGCTTCCGTGTCTGCCGGAGAGATCTGCGAATGCGTTGCCGCGTCCATCAGAACCTAACGGGTTTGTATAGAATACGAAGTAGCCTTCATTTGCGAAGAACTGCATCTCGTGGAAGTATACAGAGCCAAAGATTACTCTCGGACCACCATGGATTGTTAAAAGACCCGGATATGTCTTTGTCGGATCGTAGTTTGCCGGCTTCATAACGTAACCGTCAAGTTCACATCCTTTGTATGTGAATGTAAACTCTTCGATCGGGCAAACGTTTCTCTCTGCAAGAAGTTCATCGTTGAAGAATGTTAACTTCTTCTCTTCTTTGCCGTCAAAGCTGTAGATCTCGGAAAGACCAAGGTCACGCATTGCTGCATAGTAGAACTTGTCGCCGCAGAGGCAGAAGTTATTGATAGAACCCTGTCTGTCGATCAGAGTCTCGTAGTTACCATTTTCATCAAAACGTCTTAATACAGTATTCTTTCTTGTTGTGGAAAGGGAATAGATGTATTTGTCGTCATGAGCCTTGTCACCACCGTCGGAGAACTTCACGTCAGAACCAACTGTGTTGTGAACGCTGTCATCGTAATCAGCAAGGAATGTAACTTTGCCGTCTACGATTGTGTAAAGCTTGCAGTTCTCATTGCAGCCATACAGTTTCATATCAGAACCGAAGAAGATCACTTTGCCGTTTAAGATGCAAGCGTACTCAATCTTCATATCTTTCTGCTCAACAAGAACTTCTGTTGTTCCGTCTGTTAAGGAATATGTTTTAAGACCCTGGTATAAGCCTTTTTTGTCTGTGTAAAGGTTGCCAACATAGAGAACTTTATCACCTTCTACCCAATAATTCTCGATGTTCTCGTAATCTTCACTTACGATCTCATTTGTACCTGTTGTCATATCGTAGATGCAGAGACGTGCTCTCTTCTTATTTACGATACCCTGGCCGTTTGCCCAGAACGGAAGCTCATCGAATACTTCGTAATCT
>JAFYOD010000216.1 GCA_017556515.1 Lachnospiraceae bacterium | reverse complement strand
GTACTTCATGGAGTTGATGACCTTGGGACAATCCTGCACCTCGTCAAAAATGATGAGGGTCTTTTCTGGCACAATCTTCTGCCCACTCGCTAACATCAAGTTCTGTAAAATACGATCAATGTCTTTTGTGGTTTCAAAAAACTGTTTATATTCTTCATTTTCATCAAAGTTGAAATAGGCGGTATTTTCATAATACCGTTTGCCGAATTCTTTCAGAATCCATGTTTTACCGACCTGACGAACACCTTTCAAAATCAGAGGTTTACGATAAGGTGAATTTTTCCAATCCAACAGCTTTTTCAAAATAAATCGTTCCATAGAAGCACTCCTTCACACTATTATTAGAGTTTCTGTGTTGCAAAATCACATTTTTATTATACATTATAATCAAGAAAAAATACAACGCCTTATGTACGGAAAAGCGGCATGATTACTCATGCCGCTTCCCGAAAACATTATTATACTGTTTTATTGGACCACTCCCGATGCCATTCCCTCAGCATTAAAGCATGTATTCCTCTTCGTTCTCCATCTCTTCTTCCTGTTTAATTTCTGTTTTTTCCTCCTCTGCAATTTCTGTTGTTTCTACTTTTTTGATCTCGCCTGCTGCCGGTTTCTCTTCTTTTACAACCTCTTTCAGACCTTCCGGTAAAACTCGTTTCAGACCTGCTGTATCCAGAACATCCGCTTTATCCAGTTCACCTTCTTTTACAAAGGCAGTTTTTACGATATCGTAGGTCGGTGTCTGGTAGAACTTCGTATCTTTGCTTACATGCAGTTCTGAATCATCCATTTTATTCAGTTTGTCGATCCATACTTTTTCTTCTTCCATGATTGCAAATCTGCCCAGTTTTTCTTCCGCATCCGCTTTCATTTCTTCCACAAAACGATAACGTAACTTTCCGGAGTCTGTAAAACGGCTGGCTTTGCCTTTTGCCTTCATGTATTCATCTGCAGTTTTAACAATCTCAGTCAGATGTTTTTTCATGTCTTCCATGACTTTGTCACGGTTTCTGCCGAGTCCTGTTGCATCTTGAATCTCGTCACCCATAAGGAAATTGCCTACGTCATCATACTGTTTCATAACCGCGCCCATGAAGTTTTTAAATTCCTTGCTGTTGGATGTTTTTTTCAGGGAAGACAGGTGTTTCATATACTGATCTATTCTTCCGTTTATCGGAGCTGCTTTGTCTGCTTTCTTACTTCCTTTCTCCGGTTTCATTCTTTCCGCATAAGTCTCTTTGCTCGTCATCCGTTTCCGGTAATCCGACATCAGTTTGTTTTCTCGACTCTTAAGAAACGCCGTGTGCTTCTGACATTCTTTTCCTGTAAAGTCCACAGCTTTAGCCATTGCAGTATTGAGATCATTTAAAACTCTGTTAGAAGTTACTTTACCCTGACTAAAGAAATCTTTCAGCTTATTGTGACATTCAATCCTTACATCATATTTTTCGTGTAAATCAGCCAGGTCTTTCTTTGCATTCGATGCACTGATTTTCGCATCCTCAAGTTCTTTTTCCATCTGTTCTCTCGATAATGCACCGTCTGTTAAGAATTTTTCTTTGTCTTCCACTAACTTCGCACGATCTGCCTTTGCTTTTTCGATTTTCTTAGAATTTTCATCACATTCTGCAATCTTGTCTTTTGCTTCCTGAATTTGCTGCACAAGCTGATCTCTTAACAGCTTTTTCTGGATGAGCGGGGCATTCAGTTTGTCAAACTCAACGGATGTATGTTCAAGAATATCCTGATGTAACTCCTGCTGTATTTCATTATCTTTCTGGATTTCTTTTACCTTTTCCTCATACTCACGGTTCGCTTGATCGAACTCGTCTGCCTGACGTTCTAATTTTTCCTGAAGAGTCTGTGTATACTCATAATTCTCCTGGATTGCTGTCTCAAGAAGGTTCTTTGTATTCTCCCATCCTTTTTTATATGCGTCCAGATTTTGCTGAGCCTCAAACAACCGTCCTTCAACGGTTTGCATACTGGTTTCGAGAGACTTCATCTCCGTCTGCTGCGCATCAAGATCCCATTTTCGATCGAAAGCCTCATCAAACTTTTTGTTACGTTCTTCTCTACCCTTACGTGTACCAATTTTTCTTCCGGCCCATGCAAAAAATCCTGTCTGAGCATCCAGGTCTTTTCCAGCCTGTTTCAAATCCGACTCATATTTAGTCAAAATCTCATTCATTCGGATACTCAGCGTATTTATTTCGTCGGTGTGCTGTCTAATTTCTTCCTCGGTGTCTTTGATCAGACCATTGTGATTGCTCAATTCCAGACCGAGTTTGCTGATGTCTTCCAGACCCTTCCCAAGTGACTCATCCAGCGTTTTTATAACATCTTTGTGGTTCTTAGTGAAAGTGCTGAGCGCCTTCTCAGGATTATCTTTCAAAGCCTCCTGAAGTTCCTTCAGTTCATTGCCGTATGACTGAACCTGCTGCACATTTTTCATCATACCTTCCCGGTATACCTTCTGATCCTCGCGAATCTTCTGAATCTCCAGATCCATATCTTCCAGCTGTTTTT
>JAFYOD010000215.1 GCA_017556515.1 Lachnospiraceae bacterium | reverse complement strand
ATGCAGGTGAAATTGGATGACTGTTACATCATCCTACCCTCCACCATCCCCTTCTCTTCCGTAACCTCACGTCTGGATCACGATGTGAACAGAGAAACCGAGGATGGAGGCATCACGGACGTCAACAATCTTTTGGGATATGTGATCTATGAATACGAAGGCATCGAAGTCGGTCGTTCTGCTCTGCGTCTGGTGACTATCCCTGGCGAATCCTCCGGCGCCCAGGCTATCCTGCCCGGTTCTGCTCTGAACACACAGCCCGGAGACGGTTCGCAGACCATGGAAACACTGCCTGGAGATACGGCAGAGACTGACCCCTCAGAGAAAGATCCCAACAAGAAAGTAGTCGCTGTCAATATCTGGCATTTGCTGGGATATATTTTCCTGGGTATTTTGATCCTCCTGGTAGCAGCTCTGCTGCTGCGATATTACAGTCCCAAACAGCGACGTATCCGCAAAGCCAAACAGATGCGACGTATTTACACCACCGACGAACGCAGAAAACAGCGTCGTCGTCGTGAACTGCGATAAACAAAAGGGGCTGTGAAAAAAGAATAGTCCCAAAAAAATAAGAAGGACCAATGGTTCATAAGAGCCAAAGGTCCTTCTTTTTGTGTTAAAATTAACTTGCGATGAAAAAATCAACACTAAGTTATTCTAACTCAAAACAGGCAGTTTTGCCAATACTTATTCAAGATTATCTGGATATTTGTGATCCGGTGCTGACATTTGACCGATTCATGGAGGAAATCGAACTGGAGAAGTATCTGAAAAATATCCCAAAACATTATACGGGAAGATTCAGATACAACCCGATCAGCATGCTGAAAACAGTGTTATTCGGATTTATGACAAATGGTTACATTTCATTACGTGAGCTGGAGGATCAGTGCAAAGTAAATCTTCGTTTTATGTATCTTATGGATCATGAGACTCCATCCTATCGTACCTTTGGTTACTTTATCAATGAAGTTCTGGGCGATTCCATTGAGGAGATATTCTCTGATATCAATCAAAAGATCTTTGAAATGGAACATGTAGATCTGCAGCATCTGTACATCGATGGTTCCAAGTTTGAAGCCAATGCCAACAAGTATACCTGGGTATGGAAGAAGGCAACCGAGAAATCACGATATCGTTTGTATGATAAAATCACCTTGCTCTTCCGGGAGATCAATGAAGAACTGGCATACTCAGGGACTAAACTGAATATCAACACGGAGTACGTACCGGAGTATATCAGGGAAGCCGCAGATAAATATGCAGAAATGTGGCAGCTGGATGAATCGAAGTTTGTTTATGGAAAAGGTCATCACAAATCTATCCAGCAACGACACTATGAAAAACTTACAGAGTATGCGGAAAAACTGGAAGAATACGTTGAAAAGATACAGATCTGCGGGGAAGAAAGAAACAGCCATTCAAAAACGGACCATTCCGCTACTTTCATGCGAATCAAAACAGACTACATGGGAAATGATCAACTGCTTCCGGCTTACAACGTACAGATCGGAGTAGCGGATGAATACATCGCAGTGGTAGATGTAAACCAGTATCGTTCTGATATGGATTGTTTTATTCCATTGATGAATCAATTTCATGACATCTATGGTTTCTATCCGAAATATCCGGTTGCCGATGCCGGTTACGGCTCCTACAATAATTACATTTTCTGCGAACAGAACGGAATGGAAAAATACATGAAGTTTACGATGTTCAAGAAGGAGACAACCGATCAAAAGTATCATGAGGATCCATTCCGTGCAGTCAACTTCCCGATCGGAGAAGATGGAGTCATGCGCTGCCCAAACGGAAAAGCATTTCATCTGCAGTATCGTCAGCATGTGAAAGGAAATCAGTATGGAAGAAAGGAAGAAATATACCAGTGCGAAGACTGTTCCGGATGTCCATACGCAGAAAAATGCAAAAAGACCGATAAGAATCGAACGGTAAGGATCAACCACGAACTTACTGCTATGCATCAGGAAGTGATAGAAAATCTTGAAAGTATCCATGGAGCACTGCTCAGAATGAATCGATCCATTCAGGCAGAAGGGACATTTGGAGTCATAAAAAATGATCGTTGGTACAAACGAATCGTACGAAGAGGCATCAATTCGGTTCGCTTGGAGGTTTTTCTTGTTTCTATCGGACATAATCTATATAAATTCCACAATAAAAAGATGAGAAAATCGAATGCTGCATAAACCGGATAGAGAACCGATTTATGGGGTAAGGGGAAATATGCCCTTTTTTAAAGAATGGTTGGAATTATTTTCCCGAAAAGAAAGGACGTGTGAAAAAACTTTCGTTTTTTTCACACGCCCTTT
>JAFYOD010000214.1 GCA_017556515.1 Lachnospiraceae bacterium | reverse complement strand
TCTGTGCAGATACCAACAAGCTCTACAGACTCAAGTTCACCTGCTTCATAGTATTTTTTCAGATCCTCCGCAAGTACAGTACTTCCAAAGGTAGGTTTGTCATAACACTTGCATGCCATCGTTTCGCAAAGTTCCCTAAGTTGCGGAATGATCTGCCATCCATCCGTATCTTTTACACAATGAATGACCGGAAGATGTTTTCCTTCCTGTGTATCCATATAATTTTCAAAGTGTGTATCTCTTGTAAAGATTACTTCTCCGTCGAAGTTTTTTACTTTCTCCACAACAGCATCCACGATGGCAACTGCTTCTTTTGTTCCAAGTGCTCCGTTCACAAAATCCTTCTGCATATCGACAACAACTAATACCTTTTTCATCATATGCACTCCCTCCTTAATACCGCACGTGAAAACCTTCCTTTTCTTCCAGGGGGATGGTTTTCGAATCCACCCAGTCAATTTCAATATATCGATCTGATGTCAAATGCTTTAACACCCGATTGATCATATCCGTGTTTCCTTGAATTTCCATCGTCACAGAGCCATCGTATTCATTTCTGACCCAGCCCTTCAGCCCATAGGCTGACGCATATTTCCGTGCTTGAGATCGGAATCCGACTCCCTGTACACGACCATGAAATTCGATCCTTCTTCGCTCCTCCATTGCTATTCTAATTCCTCTTACTTCCAGATCAGGATTCCGTTAGAAAGCTGCTGTAACCACTGCTTGCCATTTTTACGTCTGGTAGTCAGGTCGTTTACGATAACACTGCGAATTCTTAATACTTCGTCTCCGGTTTCCCCCTCCACCGGACTAACCATGCTGCTGATATCATTGATCGTATAATAACGTCCGTCTACCTCGCCAAGATACAGCATCTCATGGCCCGGGAACTGCAGAATGGTTCCCGGTTCCATTCGGTTTAATACCTGTTTTTTCTCCGTATCTGTCATCGCACCAAGATTTGTCACCTGAACCGGCATAGCAGCCTGCCATGTGGTATTTCTAGGAATATCCAAACCAAAGCAACGATATACATCGCGGATATATCCGGAACAGTCCTGAGAATTTAACATACCTCCCCAGCCATAGCGGTTGCCGAGGCACTTGAATGCCTGTCTTACGATTTCAGCACGGGTCATTTTCAAATATCCAACGTTTACATCACGATTAACCGGGATCAGAACCTTTTTCTGAGAGAAACTTCCGTCTTCATTTCGATGTGGCATTTTTACCACATAGTTATTCCAAGACATACGGTTCATCAACAGAGTGTCTTTCTCGGATACCAATTCTAAAACCGTTCCCATCGGCAGACATTTCTCAGACACATCCGGGTATGCCGTTCCCGCCTCCAGATAAATCTTCTCTCCGGTTACCACGAGGAACTGCTCCATCTTCTGTGCTTCTTCCCACTCTGCCTTGTTTGCACAGATCGCAATATCCTTGGTCGGTACCCAACCGGAACACACGGAGTTTTTCGCGAGTGCATATTTTCCGTCTGCGGTAAAGAAATAAACCACTAACGGTTCATTGACACGAATGGCTGCACTTACAAGATTATCCCATTCCACATCTGTCTTACTGTCTGATAAAAATTCCTCATATGGGTATGCTTTCATCTCTGTGCGATTGACTGAAAATGCATATTTGATCTCCATCTTCTCAGTAACATTGGCATTGCGGATATTGTTGCGGATCGCTTCATAATATTCCTCAGGAACCGCTTTTCCGTCTAAATAAAGACCTGTCGGAGATTTAAAATTGGCATTGTTTGCTGCCATCTTTACACCATTGAACGTCGGTGCGATCTTGGAAAGATCGTACATATTGGTTCCGGACTGTTTCAGGATCTTCTGATTCAGATCCTGAATCTCATCTTCCGTTAACAAAACTTCATTTGGTTTATTCATACGGTCGATCCAATAATCAGCCGTACACATCTGCCATGTCATATTCGGAGCCATAGACGCACTGTACTCCATGTCCATCCCAGGGCCTTCGATCAGCCACCCATGCTCACTAAAAGAATAGTCAATTCCTCGGATCGTCTGCTCTCCTGATACCATGCTGCCGTCATCTGCAAAATAGTACCAAGATCCGCTGAATTCAACCCAGCCTGTCTGCATAACACCATGCACATCTAAATAATAATAGTTACCCTGATCTTTGATCCAACCGGTCTGTTTTTCCCCCTGCTCATTTAGATAATACCATTCATTTTCTACCAGAGACCAGGAACCTGCATATGCAGTCGATGTTGCGATCCCCATACACAGGAGAATCCCTAACATACCAATTCTTTTTTTCATAGATAATCCCTTTCTTATTTAAAACAATTACGTTTTGTAGTCTTCTCTCACTTTAATTATAACAATAAGACCGGCATCTTCCAACAGGAAAATGCCGATCTCTTATATTATCTAAAGTATTTCACACCGCTCTCGAACAGTTTCATATCCTGCTCGCCGTAGATGTTCTTCGCAACTGCGTCACCACGTCTCTCAGAATGAGCCATCTTACCGTAGATACGGCCGTCCGGGCTGGTAATACCCTCGATTGCCATATAAGAACCGTTCGGGTTCCAATACTCGTCCATAGTCGCATTGCCGTTGGCATCCACATACTGTGTTGCAACCTGTCCGTTGGCAAACAGTTTCTGTAACCATTCCTCGCTTGCTACGAAACGACCTTCACCGTGAGATACCGGGTTCACATATACACCGCCAAGTTCTGCACCTGCAAGCCACGGAGACTTGTTGGAAACAACTTTCAGGTTCACCATCTTGGAAATGTGACGACCGATGTTGTTGTATGTCAGTGTCGGAGAATCCGGCTTCTGCTCAGAGATGGTACCATTCGGAACAAGACCGAGTTTGATCAGCGCCTGGAAACCGTTACAAATACCAAGCATAAGGCCGTCACGCTCATTTAACATCTTCTCGATTTCTTCCTTCAGCACTTCATTTCTGAAAGCTGTAGCGAAGAATTTCGCGGAACCGTCCGGCTCATCGCCTGCGGAGAATCCGCCCGGGAACATGATGATCTGTGCCTTTGCGATCTCTTTCTTAAATACCTCAACAGAATCACGAATGTCTTCTGCACTTAAGTTACGGAATACCTTTGTTGTTACATTTGCACCTGCACGTGTAAATGCTTTTGCACTGTCGTACTCACAGTTTGTACCCGGGAATACCGGAATAAATACGTTCGGAGTAGCAATCTTATGGTTGCAGATCACGATGTTCTTTGCTTCATAAACATCGTTCTTTACTTCTTTCTGCTCGATACCGGACTCTGTCGGGAAAATATTTTCCAGAGTTGCATTCCATGTTTCAAGCGCTTCATCCATAGTAATGGAAACTGTGCCAAACTCAAAGGATGCTGTATCTGTCACTTCACCGATCACAGTATAAGCTGCTGTCAGTTCCGCTACCTGATCTGCCGGAACTTCACATACGATATTACCCCAGCCGGCTGCAAAGAAGTCCTCTGCGGACATATTGTCGATCTTAACGCCCATGTGGTTACCAAACGCCATTTTAGAAACAGCCTCAGCCACACCATTTGCCTCAACCGCGTAAGCAGAAATGATCTTTCCTGCTGCGATATCTGCAAAAATCTTAGAATAACCATCCATGATCTGTTCATAATTCGGAAGATCATAGCTGTCTTTCTCAATATTGAATACAACGATCTTATTGCCGGCTTTTTTGAACTCCGGAGAGATCATTGTTTTAGCGTCTGCTACATTAACAGCGAAGGAAACCAGTGTCGGCGGAACATTTACTTCCTCTCCGCCTTCTTCCTTGAAGCTGCCGGACATACTGTCCTTACCGCCGATAGACGGAAGACCGAATCCAAGCTGGGCATTGTATGCACCAAGTAAAGCTGCAAACGGCTGGCCCCAACGTGTCGGTACATTAGCCATTCTCTTGAAGTACTCCTGGAAGGAGAAACGGATCTTCTTATAGTCACCGCCGGCTGCAACGATCTTAGCAACTGAAGAAAGAACTGCATAAACAGCGCCATGATACGGGCTCCAGCTGGAAAGATACGGATCGAAACCATAACTCATCTGTGTAACTGTATCACACTTGCCTTCCAGAACCGGAAGTTTGGCAACCATGGTCTGGATCTCTGTCTGCTGGAATTTACCGCCGTACGGCATCATGACTGTGCCTGCTCCGATGGAAGCGTCGAAACGCTCCACAAGACCTTTCTGAGAGCATACGTTCAAGGAACCTAACATGTTCATCCATGCTTCCTTCACATCCGCGATCTCTTTCTTATCAAACGGTCTGCCTTCACGGTTCGGAACCTCTAATGTAACATCTGCTTCCTGATGTGCACCGTTTGTATCAAGGAATGCTCGGCTAAGATCCACGATGGTCTTGCCTCTCCAGTTGATCACAAGACGCGGCTCTTCTGTAACCTCTGCAACAGCAACCGCTTCCAGGTTTTCTTCTGCTGCATAACCTAAGAATGCATCCACATCCTTCGGATCGATCACAACTGCCATACGCTCCTGAGACTCAGAGATCGCAAGCTCAGTACCGTCGAGACCTGCGTACTTTTTCGGAACTTTATCAAGGTCGATATTCAGACCTGCTGCAAGCTCACCAATCGCTACAGATACACCGCCTGCACCAAAGTCATTACATTTCTTAATTAATCTGGAAACTTCCGGTCTACGGAACATTCTCTGGATCTTACGCTCAGTCGGCGCATTACCCTTCTGTACCTCTGCACCACAAACCTCAATGGATTCCTCTGTGTGCACTTTAGAAGAACCTGTTGCACCACCGATACCGTCGCGGCCTGTACGTCCGCCAAGTAAGATGATGATGTCACCCGGATCGGATGTCTCACGGATTACGTTTGCTCTCGGAGCAGCTGCCATAACAGCACCGATCTCCATTCTCTTTGCAACATAACCCGGATGATATAATTCTTTAACAAAACCTGTCGCAAGACCGATCTGGTTACCATAGGAGCTGTAACCGTGAGCTGCCTCTGTCACGATCTTTCTCTGCGGAAGTTTACCTTTCATAGTCTCACTTAAAGACTTGGTCGGATCTGCCGCACCTGTAATACGCATTGCCTGATATACATAAGTACGTCCGGAAAGCGGATCACGGATCGCACCGCCAAGACATGTTGCCGCACCGCCAAACGGCTCGATCTCTGTCGGATGGTTGTGAGTCTCATTCTTGAAGTTTACAAGCCATTCCTCTGTCTTTCCGTCGATCTCGACCGGAACAACAATGGAGCATGCATTGATTTCTTCAGAAACCTCAAGATCTTCTACCTTACCCTCTTTGCGAAGCTTTTTCGCACCAAGACAAGCCAGATCCATCAGACAAACAAATTTGTCATCTCTGCCTTTGTACATCTCCTGATGATCAGCAAGATATTTTAAGAATGTCTCTTCGATCGGCTTCTTATAATCACCTTCTGTAAATGTGATATTTTTAAGCTCTGTGGAGAATGTGGTATGACGGCAGTGGTCAGACCAGTATGTATCAAGAACACGGATCTCTGTCACAGACGGATCACGATGTTCTTCGTTTTTATAATAATTATGAATGTGCTGGAAATCCTTAATTGTCATTGCAAGATTTAAGGATTTGTAAAGAGCTGTAAGCTCTTCCTCGTTCATTGCTGTAAAACCATCAAAAATCGCAACATCTGCCGGTGTCTCGAACACAGTCACTAATGTCTCCGGGATTTCTTCCATTGCTTCACGAGAATCCACCGGGTTAATACAGAAGGACTTGATAGAAGCCACCTGCTCAGCTGTTAATTCTCCGGAAATCACATATGTAGTTGCAGATTTGATCACCGGTTCTTCTGTCTCATTTAACAGTTTTACACACTGTTCTGCTGAATCTGCTCTCTGATCAAACTGACCCGGAAGATATTCAACAGAAAATACGGTATCCTGCTCGCCGTGCGGGAATGTTCTTTCGAACACCTCGTCTACCGGCGGCTCAGAAAAGATCGTAGCAAGAGCCTGATCATAAGTACCCTCAGAAATATTTTCAATATCATAACGGATCAGGACACGAACACCTGTAACACCGTTAATACCAAGATAGCTTTCAATTTCGGAACGAAGCTCCTTTGCCTGAACTGCAAATGCCGGCTTCTTTTCAACAAATACGCGCTTTACGCTCATGTGTTTTTCCTCCTTGTGTAATCGACACATTGATTTATGAATATATTTTCATGATACGAAAAAACCATATCGTTACGTTTCTCATATTATCACAGCGTATTTAGATTAGTAAAATTAATATATTTAATTGTTTTTATAATCTGTACTTATTTATAGATTAACTCTGGAGTGCACGATTCGCTTCACTGAGACTCAGTGCATCCATAGTCACTTTCATGATCTCACGCACTTCATCCTCTGTCATCTTCATGTACTCCGCCAGTTCCTCCAGCTTCGGCTCACGACCGAAACGTTCTGCCAGCTCTTTGGATACCTCTTGCAGCACATTGACACGTGCAAGCACTTCTTCTTCGATGTTACTCTCAGAAGTCTGCTCTTTGATCACTTCTTCCAGGCGCACGCAGATACGGCTTTCCAGAAGCTTCTCAAAACCGCCTTCGAATTCCTCGTCCACCAGCATCATCAACTCCATGCTGGCCTCCTGGATCAGATCTGCCATCGGAACACCACGATTGATGTAACCCTGAACATGCATCAGCGCATTTCTGAGGTTTCCTTCGATCAGACGCTCTCTTGCACCTGCCACACCGGCTCTCACTTTACCAAGCAGATCTGCATTTTCCGCTGCTGTACACGGCGGAATCGCAGCTAATTCTTCCATATATACACGATAAATATCTTCTGTCTGCATTCCTTCTTCTTCGAAAGTTTCTACAGTCTCTTCCGCTTCCATTTCACCAAAGATTTCCTGCTCTAAACCAAGATCATCAAATTTATTATTCATAATCGTATCACTCCTTTAGGTTTTCCAATTTCTAATATAACACAAATTGCCCCCTTTTCAAACGAAAAAACCTATGATAAAATGAATTTGTTTTTATAAGGAGGTCTAATGATGGATGTTAACTACGAATTATATAAAGTATTCTATTATGTAGCCCGCACACTGAGCTTCTCCGAAGCATCCAAACAACTCTACATCTCCCAGTCAGCTGTCAGCCAGTCCATCAAAGTGCTGGAGAAAAAACTGGGACAGAGTCTGTTCATCCGCAGTACCAAACGTGTCCAACTGACTCCCGAAGGCGAGATCCTTTTCAAGCACATCGAACCTGCGATGAACCTGATCCGTCAAGGTGAAAATCAGCTTTTGGAGGCAAACACATTAAACGGTGGCCAACTTCGTATCGCAGCAAGCGACACAATCTGTCGTTACTTCCTGGTTCCTTATTTAAATAAATTTCACAGAGATCATCCGAATGTTCATATCAAGGTTACGAATTCGACTTCCATTGACTGTGCTCATATTTTAGAAACCGGACAGGTCGATTTCGTGATCAGTAACTTTCCGAACTCCGGACTGTCCAATGTCCACAATATCCGTACGATCAAGGAATTCCGCGATATCTTTGTGGCAAACCCACATTATTTCCCGTTTAAGAATGAAACACTCACTTTACATGATCTTCTTCAGCATCCGATCATGATGCTGGACAGAAAAAGTACAACCAGTGAATTCCTGCATTCCGTCTTCCAGAAATCTCAACTGGATCTGGTCCCGGAAATCGAACTCAGCAGCAATGACCTTCTGATCGACTTGGCAAGAATCGGCCTCGGTATCGCTTTCGTTCCGGATTTCTGTATACCGGAAGGCGAATGCGAGTTATTCGCACTCAAACTGACAGAAGAACTTCCTGCCAGAAAACTGGTCGTTGCCTACAATGAGACCCTTCCGATCTCGCAAGCCGCTAAACAATTTATGGATATCCTGTTTTAACAGGATATCCATTTTTCGTTTTATCTCCCTCGTGACTTCCAGAAATCAGAAATACACTGAGATATATTATTTCGATTTACCAAATGATAATGTTCCCACTCTCTTGGAAACAATTCCAGATATTCCCGACGAAGGAAACGATCATCCAGCAGCAAGATCACGCCTTCATCCTCCTGGGTACGGATCACACGTCCCGCCGCCTGTAATACTTTATTCATTCCTGGATACTGATATGCAAAATCAAACCCTCGCTCTTCTGTCTCATCAAAATATCCCTTTAGGATTTCCTGTTCGACACAGACCATCGGCAGCCCCGTTCCTACAATGACAACTCCGATCAGACGCTCTTCTTTCAGATCGATTCCTTCTGAGAAAACGCCTCCCATCACACAAAATGCGACCAGAGAATGCTCTCGTTCCCGTTCAAACTCCTCGAGGAATTCTTTACGCTCTGCCTCTCCCATTCCCTGACCCTGAACGATCAGATCTGCCTGCAGCGGCTCCTCTTCCAAAAGCGCCTCAATTTCAGCCATATACTGATAGGATGGAAAAAACACCATATAATTTCCATGTTTTCCGGACGCGGCTGCACGGATATAGTCAGCCACCTTTCGAAACTCTGTTTCTGTACGCCTTGTATAACGGCTGCTGACATCAGTTGCCACCATCAGAAGCCGCTTATCCTCTTCAAACGGAGAATTGGCGTATACCGCGTAATCTTCTTCATTTCCGGAAAGCAATGTTTTATAATATTTGATTGGAAGTAAGGTCGCAGAAAACAGGATCGTGCTGCTTCCTTGTCCCATACATTGTGACAGGATCTTTGCAGGATTTACACAAAGCATACGTACCCGGAACTGATCGGCAGCGGTATTTTCTGCATAGATCCGATAATGATCCCCCAACTGCTCATAGATATTTAAGAAATCTCTTAAACAGAAATAAAAATCCAATACCGTATCGCGACCATCAAATTCCGGAAAATCCTCCATAAAGTTTTCCATTTCCGTAAATACGCTCATGATACCGGCTGCGAGTCCGGTAATATCTTCACAGATCTGCCAGTCCTCACATTCTCTTTTCATATTTAAAAGGATCTTATTGCATTTCTCCAGCTGTTTTTCCAGCTTCGCGGATTTTCCTTTTATGATCCGTTTCACTTCCAACACATCTTCTTTTACAATGGATGCACTATACATTTCTCTGGCTCTGGACACCAGATTGTGTGCCTCGTCGATCAAGAAAAGATATTCCCCTTTGTTACCATCTGCAAAATATCGTTTCAGACGCACATTCGGATCAAATACATAGTTATAGTCACAAATAATTCCGTCGGTCCAGTTAGAAATATCAAGGCAATACTCAAACGGACATACCTGATACTTTTCTGCATATTCCAAAATTTTTTCTCTGGTCATCTCCTGTTCCATATGCAGAATATCGAAAACAGCTTCATTCACACGATCAAAATGTCCTTTTGCATACGGACATGCTTCCGGATTACACTCTGCCTTTTCCAGTGGACATAGTTTTTCTTTCGCAGTGATCGTTACGGAACTAAAAACCAGTCCCCTGCCTCGCAAGATCCGAAGTGCTTCCTCAGCAACTGTTCTGGTAATGGTCTTTGCTGTCAGATAAAATAACTTTTCTCCCTTTCCCTCTCCAATTGCTTTCACAGACGGAAATACCGTACTAAGTGTCTTGCCAATTCCGGTCGGTGCTTGTATGAACAGTTTTTTTCTTCGAGCAATTGTCTTATATACAGACACAACCAGATCCCGCTGTCCGTCACGATATGGAAATGGAAATTCTAAACCACGAATAGACTCATCTCGGACCAGTTCATGATGATATTGATACCTGGCCCACTTAAAATACTCGTGAACTACACCTTTAAACCACTGCTCCAGTTCTTCTTTGGAACAATCTACATGAAATCGTTTGATCTCCTCTGTCTCCAGGTTTGCGTATGTAATCTGCAAACGCACACCATCCAGGTTTTTATCACAACTATAAAAATATCCGTAACACATTGCCTGGGCCAGATGGATCATGATCGGCTCTTCCAATCGTGAAACATCCATATACATGCCCTTGATCTCATCAATGGTAACGATTCCCTGTTCCTCCAGAATACCGTCTGCACGTCCTTCCACGAGCAGATTGATTTCCTGTTCCTCGTCTTCGACCATATGCTTTAGCGGAACCTCTGCCCGGTAGTTGGATCCCATACGTTTTTGAATCTTACGGTGGATCCTTCCCCCAGCCAGCATCGCTTCCTTTTGTGCACCGGCTGAATGGCGATTGTCAATATCTCCGGAGCGCAGAACAAATTCAACCAGATTGCGCACGGAAATACGGACCAGACGTTTTTCTGCCATGTTCTGCACCTCCTTTATATTTCCATTATTATACCATCCTGTTGGAATGTGTGCCATCCTTTTCCTGTACATCCCATTTGGGAAATAAAATAAAATGCCGGCTGTTATTACAACACCGGCATTTTACACTCTTATGATCTTTTGTTATTCTTTTGACTGTTACGTTTTTCGTTTTTCTGCATTATGCTACAGCTGTAATCTTTGCTGCATCCTTTGCATCCAGAATCTCCTCAAACGCACTGTCTTCTCCATCATATTCTACAGTAAGCGTTTTGGATAAGTCTAAGCTTAAAACTCCTAAAACGGATTTTGCATCAACCACAAAATGGTTGTAGAAAATATTAACATCAAAATCGCACTCACCTGCAACTGTCACAAACTCTTTGACATCCATAATGCTTGTGAGTTTAATTTTTTTCTGTTTTTTCATTCGTTTATACGTCTCCTTTTGCGGACAAAACTTGTATATTTCTAGCCTATAGATTTATACCATTTTCACCCGCAAAAATCAACGGACACAATACACCATCTTTTTCCCTTTTTCAAAGAGTTTTTGGTAATTTTAGTCAAAAATTTCACGAACATCTGTATATGTGTAGCAATCGAAGCTGTCTGCTACATTCTTACATGTAAGTTTGCCATCATACGTATTGATCGCAGAGTAGATAACGTCATTATCTTTGCATGCCTGCTCTAAGCCTTTATTGGCAATCTGCAGACCGTAAGCTAATGTTGCATTTGTAAGAGCAATGGTAGATGTTCTCGGAACTGCACCCGGCATATTGCCTACACAGTAATGAACAATACCGTCCTCAATGTAGATCGGATCATCATGGTAAGTAACTTTTGTAGTCTCACCACAACCGCCCTGATCAACAGCTACGTCTACGAATACGGAACCCGGTTTCATGTTCTTCAGATAAGCTTTCTTGAAGATCTTCGGAGCAGCTTTACCCGGGATCAGAACAGAACCGATAACAAGGTCTGCATCTTTTACTGCTTTTTCAATATTGGCGTCTGTTGAAACCAGAGTCTGGATCCTTGCACCAAAAATATCATCTAAATAAGCAAGTCTCTTTAAATTGATATCGAGAATTGTAACATTGGCACCCATACCAACAGCGATCTTACATGCATTTGTACCAACTGTACCGCCGCCAAGGATCACCACATTTGCCTTAGGAGTACCCGGAACACCTGCAAGAAGAACACCGGAACCGCCAAAGATCTTCTCTAAGTATTTTGCACCTTCCTGAAGGCTTAAACGGCCTGCGATCTGGCTCATCGGAGCAAGAAGCGGGATACTTCCGTCACGCTCGATCAGCGTCTCGTACGCAACACCTTTTACTTTACCGTTTAACAGCGCATCTGTCTGCGCTTTGTCTGCTGCAAGATGAAGATATGTATAAAGGATCAGACCCTCGTGGAATAACGGATATTCCTCTTCTAACGGCTCTTTTACCTTGATCATCATCTCTACAGTTTTCCAAACATCTTTCGCCTCATCGATCATGATCGCACCCGCAGCTGCGTACTCTTCATCCATGAAACCGGAGCCGACACCGGCACCCTTTTCAATATAGACTTCATGACCTGCGTTCACGTAACTCTTTACGTTATCCGGTGTCATACCTACACGAAACTCATTATTTTTAATTTCTCTGACGCAACCAACTTTCATAATCTATATCCTCCATTTTGGTGTATTACCATTTTATCACTTTAATTATAGAAAATATAATAGCAGAAGTCGATTCATTCGTCAATAAAAGATTGATTATTTGTACTATTGAAATTATCGATATAATAGAAAAAAAGCCGAATATTCATTCAGCTTTTATTCGTATCAGACCTATGATATCTTTTCAGAAAATAGAAAAGGCTGAAATCTCGAAAGACTTCAGCCTTAGCAGGGGATGAGGGATTCGAACCCCCATTAACGGTTTTGGAGACCGTTGCTCTGCCGTTGAACTAATCCCCTATGCATTTTGCATTTCCTCAACGCTCGTTTATAATAACATAGGAAATACAAAATGTCAACACTAATTTTCAAAAAAGTTTAAACAAATAAAACAACTGACTTCAATTCGATTTTCAGAGTTAAAACAGCCCGATCGCTTCCCTTACATTCTCGACTCCGATCAATCGGATCCTGCTCTCACCTTTCATCTTTTCCAGGTTTGCCTTTGGCATCACGCAAGTCGTGAATCCCATCTTGATCGCTTCCGCCACACGCTGTGATGCCTGAGAAACACCACGCACTTCGCCTGAAAGTCCAACCTCTCCAAAGATCAGCATTCCCGGATCCACTTCGCGGTTTTTATAACTGGATACTAACGCCATCACAACTGCCAGGTCCAGTGCAGGTTCATTCATCTTCATACCACCTGCGATGTTCACATACGCATCAAACCGGCTCATGGCGTATCCGCAGCGTTTCTCAAGAATCGCCAAGAGGATATTGATACGGTTATAGTCTACTCCATTGGCTGTCCGGCGTGCCATACCGAAGTTGGTTTCTGCCACAAGCGCCTGTACTTCTAAAAGCAGCGGACGTGTTCCCTCAAGCGCACAAGAAACGACTGCGCCGGAAGCATTCTTCGGTCTTCCGGAGATCATCATCTCTGACGGGTTCTTTACTTCTGCAAGTCCCATCTCCTGCATTTCGAATACACCAATTTCATTGGTAGAACCGAATCGGTTCTTGACTGCTCGTAAGATACGGTAAGAGTCGTTACGGTCTCCCTCAAAATACAATACGGTATCCACCATATGCTCCAACACTCTCGGACCGGCTACCACACCTTCTTTTGTCACATGACCGACAATGAAGATCGTGATCCCCAGTCCTTTCGCGATCTGCATTAATAGATTGGTGGATTCTCTTACCTGACTGACACTGCCCGGTGCGGAAGAAATATCTTCCCTGTACATGGTCTGAATCGAGTCAATGATCACCACATCCGGCTTCATTTCTTCGATAGAACCTGCGATCCTATCCAGATTTGTCTCTGACAAGAAATAAAGTTCCCCATCGATGGAACCGATACGGTTGGCTCTCATCTTGATCTGTTTTAAAGATTCCTCGCCGGAAATATATAATACTTTGTTCTCTGAATGTGCCAGATTCCGGCATACTTGTAGGAGTAGAGTGGATTTTCCGATTCCCGGATCTCCACCTACCAGTACCAGACTGCCTTTTACGATACCGCTTCCCAGAACGCGATCCAGTTCACCAAAACCGGTTGTTGTACGGTCTTGATCCTCAATCGAAATTTCCGAGATACGGACAGGGGCAGTGCCCCTGCCCGGAATACGAATCTTATCAGCCGCCTGCGCTTTCTTTTCAGAAACCACCGGCTCCTCTACGAATGAATTCCATGCTTTACATGCAGGACACTGCCCCATCCATTTACCGGACTCGTAGCCACATTCTTTGCAGAAAAATACGAAATTATTTTTTGCTTTTGCCACTACCAAATCCCTTTCCTATTTACGAACTACCTTTACATCTACATCTTTTCCTTCAGAAAGTTCTACAGAAAGGCTTAATTTACCGCTCATGTTAGTCTTCATACCTCCAACAGCAATGCCGTCTGTGAAAACCTCGTAATCCATATCGTCTTCTAACTGGATTGTGATCTGGGCATCCTTAGCACCGGACACGGTGAAAGTCACCTCAGTATTCTTCACAACAAAATTGTTAACGCTTGTGCCCGGAACGGATTCATAAACGAACATGCCGTTTCTCTCGAGCTTTGTGATCTCATGGAAGGTTTTTACTTTATAAAGATCTCCATCGTGTTCGAAATCCTCTGCTTTCGACTTCACTTCAAGCATATAATTACCAAAGCTGATGGAACCATTTTCTTCTGTACGAATTAATTCATTAATTACTGACATAATACTTAGTCTCCTTTTGTGTGCTGCACAGACTTTCCGTTGCTTCAAAAAATCTGTGAAAAATTATGCTTTGCGGTACTTATATTTTACCATAGATCAGTCTGTTTTTCTAGACGTTTGTGGATGACGGGCTGAAAATTTCAGCTGTCCGTCTTTCAAGACGATCTTCACAGAATCTCCCTCTCGTACACGTCCTTCCAGTACTGCCTCTGCAAGTTTATCTTCCACCATCTGCTGGATCGTGCGTTTCAACGGTCTCGCTCCATACTTTTCATCATATCCCTTTTCAACCAGGAATTCTTTTACGTCATCTCCTGCATTTAAGCGAATGGACATCTGCTGTTTGGTACGTTTTCCAACCATATTCAGCATAATCGTCACAATATCCTTCATATGACCTTTGTTTAATGGATGGAACACGATAATCTCATCGATACGGTTTAGAAACTCCGGTTTAAACAGACGTTTCACTTCATCCATAACCCCGTTCTTCATGCGGTTGTATTTTGCCTGGTCATCATCCTGAGATGCAAATCCGAGAAGTTTCGGTGCAATAATATTTTCTGCACCTGCGTTGGAGGTCATGATCACAACTGTATTTTTGAAGTCGATCTTATGGCCTTGGGAATCTGTGATGTGTCCGTCATCCAGCATCTGAAGAAGAATGTTAAATACATCCGGATGTGCTTTCTCCACCTCGTCAAACAATACAACAGAGTATGGATTCCTGCGCACTTTTTCACTGAGCTGTCCGCCGCCTTCAAAGCCCACATAACCAGGCGGAGAACCGATCATCTTGGATACACTATGCTTCTCCATATACTCAGACATATCTACACGGATCAATGCATTTTCAGTTCCAAACATCGCTTCTGCAAGCGCCTTGCAAAGCTCCGTCTTACCAACACCTGTCGGTCCCAAGAATAAGAAAGAACCGATCGGTCGTTTTGGATCCTTTAATCCCACTCGTCCGCGTCGAATTGCTTTGGAAACAGCCACAACTGCTTCTTCCTGACCAACCACTCGTTCATGGAGGATTTTCTCTAATCTCAGGAGACGTTCTGTCTCTTCCTCTTTTAATTTATTGACCGGGATCTTGGTCCATCCGGACACCACATCCGCAATGGCATCTTCATCTACGAATAAAGTCTTGGATCGTCTTTCTTCCGCCCAGGCTTCCTGAAGCTTTTTGATCTTATCACGCTTCTTTTCCTGCTTTTTCTTGATCTCTCCGGCCTCTTCGTAGGCTTCCGATTTGATTGCTTCTTCTTTTGCCTTTTCCAGTTCCTTAATATCTGCTTCTAGCTCTCTTAATCCCTTCGGTTCTACATAAACAGTCAGACGGATCTTGGATGCCGCTTCATCGATCAAGTCGATGGCTTTATCCGGAAGGAAACGATCATTGATGTATCTGGAAGACATCTGAACTGCTGCCTTGATGGCATCATCTGTGATCGTTACAGAATGATGTTCCTCATATTTCGGACGAAGACCTTTTAAGATCGCGATCGCTTCTTCTTCTGTTGGTTCCTCTACTGTTACCGGCTGGAACCGACGTTCTAAAGCCGGATCTTTTTCGATGTATTTGCGATACTCATCAATGGTCGTGGCTCCGATCAACTGGATTTCTCCACGGGCAAGGGACGGTTTCATGATATTCGATGCATCCAGTGCACCTTCCGCTCCGCCTGCTCCGATGATCGTATGGATCTCATCAATGAACAACAGTACATTACCTGCTTCGCTGACTTCTTTTAATACGTTTTTAATACGTTCTTCAAATTCACCGCGATATTTGGAACCTGCGACCATTCCGGAAAGGTCCATGATCACCACGCGTTTTCCCTTGATCGTTTCCGGTACGGATCCGGTTGCGATCATCTGAGCAAGACCCTCTGTGACTGCAGTTTTACCAACACCCGGTTCTCCGATCAGACACGGATTATTTTTTGTTCGGCGGCTCAGGATCTGGATCACGCGCTGGATTTCCTTTTCACGTCCGATAACAGGGTCTAATTTGCCCTGTCTTGCAAGTTCTGTCAGATCACGGCTGTATTCGTCTAAGGTTGGTGTTACAGCTCCGGCTCCTTTTCCCTGTTTTCCCTGAAGAAGTTCTTCTTTTCCGGCTGCCCCGTCTTCTCCCATGGCAGAGAGCAGATCAATATAGATTTTCTGAATGTTAATATTCAGCGTATTTAAAAGGCGGATCGCCACACAATCCGTTTCCTTTAACAACGCCATCAGGATATGCTCAGTTCCGATCAGCGGTGCACGAAACCTCACGGCTTCGCGATAACTGTTCTCCAACACATGACGTGCACTCGGTGTATACCCTTCTTTTTCACGCAGCTTAGTATTCTGATTCGAAGACACTAACTTCTGAACCAGTTCCAGAACACGCTCCAGTTTTACATCATTTGCTTCCAACACTTTTGCTGCTGTTCCGTTTCCCTCTTCGATCAGGCCTACAAGAAGATGCTCGGTTCCGACAGTACCGGAACCCAGATCTTTCGCAGTTTCACCTGCAAGAACTAATGCTTCCTTCGCTTTTTCTGTATATCGCTCCATAACTTCTGTCTCATCCTCCTGCTATCGGATTTCCGGAATGTGATCACGCAGATAATCTGCACGAACCACATCCACCTCTTCTTTACTCAGCGGTCTGTCCGCCTGACTCAGAAGATTTGCCGGCTGTACACCTAAGATCAATTCATGTACAGAGCACGGCTCTTTTACTTCCAAAATACCGGTTGATATACCGGATAACATCTTCGATAAATATTCCATCGCATCGTTCTTTGATAAACGTCTGGCATACTTCAATACTCCATAGGATTTATACGCCTCATCTGCGCACATGATCGCATGATGCTTCAACGCTTCCCTTCTGATACGGTGTTCCTGCAGCGCCAATTCCGTCGCCGCTTTGCTCACAAGATCAAGGATATCCTTCTCTGTCTGACCCAATGTCTTTTGATTTGATACACGATAGAGGGATCCGTAATTCTCACTGCCTTCTCCGTAAACACCGCGAACGGTAATTCCGAATCGTCCCATATCTGCCACAAGACCATTGAAATTTTTCTTTCTGGAAAGCATCGGTAAATGAACGATCACAGATGCCCGAAGTCCGGTTCCCATATTGGTCGGGAATGCAGTCAGATAACCATACTTTTCATCGAAGGCATATTGAATACTCTTTCCTATATAATCGTCCATCAGATCTGCTGCCTTATAACACTCATCAAGTTTCAATCCCTTTTCCAGCACCTGGATCCGGACATGATCTTCTCCGTTGATCGTAATACTAACACGCTCATCTTCTGATAAGATCAGTCCTCCCGCATCTTTTTTCTTTAAAACGTCGAGATTCAACACCTTACGCTCGATCAGCACAGCCTTTTCCAGATCACTCATCTGATGAAGATAGGAATATAAATATTTATTATGATTTTTATCATTAAGGTCCTGAGCTCCACCCAAAATACGGGCGGTAAGTTCCAGACTTTGTTCTTTTGTCATTTTACCGGGAAACGGATACTCAGCCCAGTTTCTTACCAGACGGACTTTACTGTATATCACGCTGGAATCCACACTTTCCGGGACTTCATACCATTTTGTCATGATTCGTTCTCCTCTTTTAAACTGCGGATCTCATCTCTAAGCATCGCAGCCTCCTCATAGTCTTCTCTTCTGATCGCATCTTTGATCCTCGCCTGAAGAAGTCGGATCTGCTCCTCTACAGAAAGTTTTGGCATCAAAGGTTCCTCTGCAGGCTCGACAGCTTCCCGTATAACATAATCCGGACGCTTGCCGACATGACGCTCACTTCCTTGCAAGTGCCTGATATTATCACCAAACAACGGTCCAAATACACTATAACAGTCTCGACATCCGAAACGGCTGGACTCTACAAATGTTTCATAAGTTGTTCCGCAATTCGGGCAGACCACATCCGCAAATCTACCATCTTTCTTTTCGGTATCCTGAATCCCCAGAAGTCCGGAAAGCAAACTAGCCAGGGAAATCTCTTTTTCAAGTACAGCTGAGAAGGATCCAATATCCAGCTGAGAAGCACAGACTCCACAAAGATTGTGCTCCGTTGTCACGCCGTTCACGACCTCAACATACCGTACAGTCGCTTCCCGTTTCTTACACTGTTCACAAAGCATCTTGCTCCTCCTTATAACCGTCCGCAAAACTCATCGTAAATCTGATCTACCAATGCATGGACTTCCTGCCTTGAAATATCTTTGCAGATTCCCCTTGCCACGATCAATGCCAGATTCTGTTTCATCTCATTTAACGCACGTAATTTATCCATATCCAACGCAACAACAGCCCCTCGTCTGCGATCCAGTCGAAGAAATCCTTCTTGCCGCAATACCGCATATGCCTTATTGACCGTATGCATATTAATTCCGATTTCTTCTGCCAGCTGACGAACGGACGGCAAACTGTCACCTTCGTGCAGCATTTCTGTAGCTATCCCCATAATGATCTGATTGCACAGCTGAACATACAGGGCCTCTTCACTGTTAAAATCAATCTTAAGTATCATCTCTCCACCGTCTTTCGTTGTTTGAGTTGTTTTGTCTGTTCTAGTTCTATAGTAACAGTTTGAACATGTTCCGTCAAGTTCCATTGATTTCCCTTTTCATTTTATTCCGCATGCGCTATAATGAACACAGGGAGGAGGGATTCATTTGAAACGTACCCTGGCATGGATCGGCATTATCGCGATCCTCATAGTTTTTGCATCACTTGTTTACTGTGCCGTAACCGGTGCTTCTGCAGGCACGATCATGGCATTTATGTTTTGTTTGATCATGATCCCTGTAGTTATTCATGCAATGATCCTATTTACAAAAATGGGTAACAAAGAAGAAAAAGACCGAGAATGACAGTTCCAGCTGTTATCCCGGTCTTTTTCTTTTATTTTGTTTTTATTTCAGTTCTTTTATGAAACCAGAACCACTCTCTCTTTTCCATTTCGAATCCGATCCCGTACGCATGCTCCGCTTCTATCTCATATGAAACTTCCCGTTCGATCATTTGTGTCATTGTATGTTCTTCCAGATAACGCATCGCCAGGATCAAACTTTCCGCGATCAGCAATATCCTCAGAACATTGATCATGTACGCATGGATCTTTTCTCTGCGATGTCCATGTCTCCACGGATGATATGGTTTATAAACATGCTTTTTCAGAATAAACTCCTCTCCGTACTTCTCCAAATACCTTTAGACCAGTTTATCATACGATATCAAAAAAGGACAGCCTCATATCAAAATGAAGCTGCCCAAAATGACTACGGAGTATCCATAACATTATTGATGCCACGTTCGACGTCATCCACCATATCTCTTAAAACACCGTCAGATTCATCATACATGTTTCCATACGTTGCATCCTCTGTGCTGCCATATTCGCCGTTTGTCACATCATTCACATAGGATTCCGATGGCAGTTCTCTCGTTGTTTCTTCGGTTGTGGTTGCCATCGGTGCTTTCGTCGTGCTCTTGTTATCCGCTCTTCCACAGGCAGCAACAATACCGACAACCATGATCATCATTGCAATAAATATCAGATATTTGATTTTTCCCATAAAAAATTCTCCTTTCTAACCCTATTATGTACGTCAGAAAGGAGAATATTCATTTTAACCGATCACGTCAGACATGTCGTACATGCCTGCGCCTTTTCCTGCAAGGAATTTTGCCGCCTGAACAGCGCCCTTGCCGAAGATTGCTCTGGAATATGCTGTGTGATTAAATGTGATCACTTCATCCTGGCCTGCAAAAATGATATCGTGTTCGCCAACAATTGTGCCGCCGCGAACTGCCTGGATTCCGATTTCCTTCTTGTCACGTTTTACACGCTCAGAAGTTCTGTCGTATTTGTAGTGGTAAGCATTGTCCAGACTCTCATTGATGGAATCTGCGAGTGCGATCGCTGTGCCGCTCGGTGCATCCAGTTTACGATTGTGATGTTTCTCAAGGATCTCAATATCAAATCCTGCATCTGCCAGTACCGGCGCAACATCCTTTAATACTTTTAAAAGAAGGTTGATACCAACGGACATGTTTGCAGAACGTAATACTGCAGTTGTCTCAGAAGTTTTCTTTACATTTGCAAGCTGTTCCTCAGAAAGACCTGTTGTGCAAAGTACCAGCGGAGTCTTTGTAGCCTCACAGTATGCAAGAACACCATCTGTTGCTTTTGCAACGGAGAAATCGATCACTACATCTGCCTTCGGACACTCCTCCAGTGTCTTATATACAGGATAACCAGCCTGAATCTCTGTATTCATATCTACGCCCGCTACGATCTCAATAGCCTCGTCATTCGCGATAATATCGGTGATCACGCGACCCATTGCACCGCCGCAGCCGTTCATAATTGCTTTTACCATCATTTGCCTCCGCAAAATTATTTAATAAGACCGAAGTTTACAAGCTCTCTTCTTAAGATTTCCTGATGAGCCGGTTCCATCTCTGTAAGCGGAAGTCTCGGAATACCAACATTTTTACCCATAAGGTTTAATGCAGCTTTTACCGGGATCGGGTTTACTTCACAGAACAGAGCATCGATCAGCGGAAGTGCTTTTAACTGAAGGTTTCTGCTGCCTTCGATGTCACCTTTGAAGAAGAGTTCACAGATATCATGAGTCTCTTTCGGAGCCACGTTGGAAAGTACGGAGATAACACCCTTTCCGCCAAGTGCTAAAAGCGGAACGATCTGATCATCGTTACCGGAGTATACATCTACACAGCCGTCAGCCATGTTCATGATCTGAGCGATCGCAGAGAAGTTTCCACTAGCCTCTTTTACAGCTACGATGTTATCCACATTTTTGCAAAGATCAACGATGGTAGCCGGAGTGATGTTCATACCTGTTCTGGACGGAACATTGTAAAGGATGGACGGGATCTTTACAGAATTTGCGATTGCTGTAAAGTGTGCCTTTAAACCATTCTGTGTTGCTTTGTTGTAGTACGGAGATACTAAAAGAAGACCGTCTGCACCTAATTTTTCTGCCTCTACAGAAAGGTGGATCGCATGCGCTGTGTTGTTGGAACCTGTACCTGCAACAACCGGAACACGGCCTTTTACTACATCACATGTAAACTTGATCGCTGCAAGCTGTTCTTCATCGGACATAGTAGCTGCTTCACCTGTTGTACCTGCAACTACGATACAGTCAATGCTTCCTGCAATCTGATCTTCGATCAATTCTTCAAATTTGTTAAAATCAATTTCACCGCTTGCCTTGAAAGGTGTAACAATCGCGGTACCTGCACCTGTAAAAATGCTCATTTTTATTCCTCCTAAGTTCTTTCACTAAAAAGAGCTGGCATACTCAAGATGTCAGCTCCTAAATCGTCATCATCAGTAGCGTCGGCTTTCCCTCTGCTCATCTTTTCACTAAATTTTATAGTATCATTATTCTCATAAAAAGTCAACTTTTATGTATTAAATCGTCAAATCACTTTTCTGTTACTATCGATTTATTCGACACATTCCAGTTTACTTACAGAAACCTCATATGCCGTACGCTTCTCACATTCAGTCTCACTGAGTTTTTTGGTGTATTCACGGCTCTGTACACGTCCCCATATCATGACTCTGGTTCCAACCGTAAATCCGGATGCAAATCTGGCATTTCTCCCCCAGGAAATACACGGAATATAATCGGATTTCCCGTAAGGCCGGTTTACTGCTACCAACAGATCTGCAATTTCTCGTCCCAACGGTGTTTTTCTGTAAATCGGTTCTTTACAAATATAGCCATCTAAAAAGATCTGATTCGTCTTCGTGTAATCGGTAAACTCTTCCATGAAATTCACTTCACGTACAAACACAGAAAGCACCAGACGATTTTTCATTCCCTCATGGCGATTATATGAACGGAACTGTCCGGTTGCTTCAATCGTACAGCCTCTGAAATCAGTATTCACATCGATCAACCGCTCAGAGATCAGCAGAGGAATAATATCTGCCTGCTCGCTGAGACGATTTACAGCAAGGTCTACCTGGTAGAACCCCTCTCCATAAACAGCATGACTAAATGTAAATTCTGATGCGATCACTCCGATCACGGTTACTTTGTTATTTTCCATTCCTTTTTCTGACATTGTATTTCTCCTTTTTTATTCGATATTGATCTTGCCCGGTTTTTCCGGCCTGTTATTATGTTTATGCGGATCCGTCAGTTGTTAGAACAGAAAGATTTAAATTTGTTTTGTTTTTTCTTTCCCTATCTTGCATATGATAAAATGCAGAGAAAGGAGACTTTATGAAGTTTAATCGATTATTTATACACACTCTGATCCGGAAATATCTTCATGATGAAATGTCCGTTTATGCTGCACAGGCTTCCTTTTTTATTATGTTGGCCGTTTTTCCGTTTTTCATGTTGTTGCTCTGTATGATCAATCTGACACCATTTTTACAGGAATCGGATCTCTTAGAAGGCCTTGCAGCCATATTTCCCGATAATCTGGATGCACTCCTGATTACGATCCTCCATGACGTTCAAACCTATGCGTCAACGGCTCTGCTTTCAGCCAGTGCCTTTACTGCCTTATGGTCTTCCTCAAAAGGAATGCTGAGCATTGAACGGGCTTTAAATAAAGTCTACGGGATTGAAGTCTCAAGAAATTATTTTTTCAGACGTCTCGTCTGCAGTGGGTATACACTGCTCTATACCTGTTTCTGCGCGATCATTCTTGTCTTCTGGGGAATCAACTCGACCATCATGATATTCTTTTCCATACTGTCTTTCTATGTGATCTTGCCTTATAAAAAGCAATCCGTGATACAACAAATCCCGGGAACCCTATTCACGACCGTTGGCTGGATAGCATTCTCCCAGGCCTTTTCGTTTTACTTCCGACACTTTAACAATTACCATCCTATGTATGGAAGTCTCACTACAATCATTTTGCTCCTGCTCTGGCTTTATTTCGGGTTTTGTATTTTATTTATCGGAGCTGAGATCAATTCAATCCTCCACATTCCCCAAAATAAAAACTCCCATTAAGGACTCGGAATTTCTTCCAAATCTCCTTCATGGGAGTGTTTCATTTATTTTGCAAGCATCATACGGTCATTTGCAAATTCTTCGCCACTATGTTCTTCGAACTTCTTAAGAAGGTCTTCCACCTGAAGTTTCTTCTTTTCTTCGCCTTCCACATCATAGATCACTCGGCCTTCATGCATCATGATGAGACGGTTTCCGTACTGGATCGCATCTTTCATGTTATGAGTTACCATCAATGTTGTAAGTTTCTGCTCATTGACAATCTCATCTGTCAGTTCCAATACCTTCCTTGCTGTCTTTGGATCGAGAGCAGCTGTATGCTCATCGAGAAGTAACAGTTTCGGTTTTTCCAGTGTTGCCATAAGAAGGGTTAATGCCTGTCTCTGACCTCCGGAAAGGAGTCCTACCTTACTTGTCATACGAGTCTGTAATCCGAGATCTAATCTGGTAAGGGCCTCTCTGTAGAAATCCAGTTCATCATTTTTCACGCCCCAGGAAAGGCCTCTTCTGCGTCCGCGTCTCAATGCTAATGCAAGGTTTTCCTGAATCTGCATGCCTGCTGCAGTACCGCGCATCGGATCCTGGAATACACGTCCGATGTACTGAGCACGTTTATGCTCTGGCTCTCGGGAAATATTGACACCGTCGATCTCGATCTTTCCGGAATCGATCGGATATACACCTGCGATCATATTTAACATCGTAGATTTTCCGGCACCGTTGCCACCGATCACCGTCACGAAATCGCCCGGTTTCAGATGAAGGTTAATACCCTGAAGAGCCTTCTTTTCATTGATCGTTCCTTTATTAAAAGTTTTTCTAACATGGGAAATCGTTAACATTATACTTCATCCTCCTCTACGGTTTCAGAATAATCATGCTTTGCTCGATACTTGGCCATAAATACCGGAATACTGAGAGCCGCTGCTACGAACAGTGCGGTAAACAGATTCATGTCGTTGGTATTGAGACCAAAATCTAATACGATCGCACGGATCAGGAAGTATACAACTGCACCAACAACTACAGATGCAAGTTTAAATCCAAAGTTGATCACTTTGCTAAATAATACTTCACCAATAACAATAGCTGCAAGACCGATAACGATCGCGCCTCGTCCCATGTTGATATCAGCATATTTCTGGTTCTGACAAACCAACGCACCGGATAATGCTACCAGACCATTGGCAAGCATCAGAGCGATCAGTTTCATGCGGTTCGTATCTACACCAAGGGCACGGATCATAAATTCATTATTTCCGGTTGCACGAAGAGCACTGCCGAGTTCTGTACCAAAGAACCAGTATAATGTTACAACAATGAGGATCGCAACAATAACACCAACGATCATGGCTGACTGAGCCTGAGTGATACCAAGCTTACTGCCAACAGCAGAAATCAGAGTCTCTGTTTTCAACAGCGGCATATTACTTTTTCCGCTCATAACTCGAAGATTGACAGACCATAAAGAAATCTGTGTCAAAATACCTGCTAAGATTGCCGGAATTTCAAATACGGTATGTAAAATACCGGTTGCCGCGCCTGCAGCCATACCTGCCAAAGCTGCGATCACAAGTGCTAAGATCGGATTCATTCCAAAGTTGATGATCAGTGTTGCACAGACACAACCGCCCAGAGCAAAACTTCCATCAACCGTTAAGTCGGAAATATTTAATAAACGGTACGTAATGTATACACCAAGTACCATGATTCCCCATAATACACCCTGGGCAACTGCGCCCTGCAATGCTACGAAATTCATATGTATCCTCCATCACATTCAGATAGCCAGACAAGAGTTTCCCACTCCTGTCTGGCTGTATTTGTCACTTTATGAGCTTTTGTAACACGGAATCGATCAGTTATTCAATGATCACTGCGTTCTCAAGTCCGGAAATGTCAATTCCAAGAGCATCTGCTGTTGTTTTATTTACAGTCAGTTCACAACGCTCTGCCGGAAGGTAACCGATCGGCATTGTTGTGATATCTGCATCATTTACAAGAATTTCAATTGCCTGCTCACCAGCCATGTAACCCAACTGGAAGTAGTCGATACCATATGTTGCAAGACCGCCTGCTTCAACCATGCCAGCTTCACCACAGATACACGGAATGTTGTTGTCACTTGCGATCATCGCTACTGTTGCCATACCGGCTGCGATCACGTTATCTGTCGGAGTATAGATAACATCTACTTTTCCAACCATGGACTCTACAACTGTCTGGATCTCGTTGGAACCCGGAACTGTATATTCTTCATATGCAAGACCGGCTGCATCACAAGCTTCTTTTGCCATTGCGACCTGAATTTCAGAGTTGCTTTCTGCGGAACAGTACAGGAGACCTACTGTCTTTGCTTCCGGAAGGATCTGCTGTAAAAGCTGGATCTGCTCTTTTACCGGAGTTAAATCGGAAGTACCGGAAACATTTACGCCCGGATTTGCATTATCATTTACAAGACCGGAAGCTGCCGGATCTGTAACTGCTGTTAAGAGGATCGGAATCTCTTCTGTCACACCAGCTACTGCCTGAGCTGCCGGTGTAGCGATCGCAAGGATCAGATCGTTTCCATCATTGACTAACTTCTCAGCGATTGTCATACAGTTTACCTGTTCGCCGGATGCGTTCTGCTGATCTGCTTCATATTTGATACCTGCATCGTCGAGAGCTGCAAAGAAACCTTCATTGGATGCATC
>JAFYOD010000213.1 GCA_017556515.1 Lachnospiraceae bacterium | reverse complement strand
ACCCCAGTTCCCATTCGAAGATGCCTGTACTGCAAGTTGCGGGCGGTCTTTGAGAACAATGGCGGCGACCAGCATTCCGATGGCGAAGGACAACGGAAGCAATAGGAAAAGGGCAAGTATCTCCTTTCGGTATTTCAAGAATTTCATGTGTGGCTCCGGTGTTTTTTATTAAGATATGGAGAAGAACAGACTGACATGCAGGAAATGGGCTGGAATATAGTTTGGAAATGTGATAAGATTAGCTCCGTTATGAGGAAGGGAGAGAATATTTATGAGTGGACGGTTTCAACGCCTCCTGATCCCGTTTTTTTATTGTCTGGCAGTTGCCTGCCTGGTAGAGATCCCTCTGGCACAGACAGACATGTTTGGTGAAGATGTAATTTTGTGGGATACCCTGTTTCGGACCATTCTTGCAATGCCGGGATTGTGGTATTTTTATCGTGAGGATCAGCAACTTCGTGCAGAAGTGAAATGGGATTTTACGGTCATGGTAAAGCTGGCAGCAGTCGGAGCGATTGCTTCTATTGTATTTCGTATTTTATTTGAATTTATTGGAATGCCAGGATACGAAAGTGTGGAACAGAATCTATTGAGTGGTAATCTGATGTTGCAGATCATTGTATTGCTCGCATCATCCCCTATGCTGGAGGAATTCTTTTTTCGAGGAGTTTTGTATGGACGCTTAAAAGAAGTGGTTTCTGTAAATCATGCAATATGGATTAGTGCTCTGGGATTTGGACTTTATCATGCCAATCTCAGCCAGGGAATCTATGGATTTTTGATGGGCCTGTTTTTAGCTTGGAGCATGGAAAAATTTCAAACAGTGAAGGCGCCGATCGCAGTTCATATTGGGTCGAATCTGGCGGCGATGTGCATGGAATGGATTTAAAACATTGGGAAAATTTGTTTAAAACGTTGAAAAATGGTTATTTTCTTGACAAATAAAGGCTTAGGCTTTATAATTCCATAAGCCGAAAGGCAAAAGAAAACGTGTAAAACACAATGAAAAACGACGTCGGAACATTGACGTTTAGGAGGAAATTTATTATGGCAAAGAAGAAAGCTGCAGAAGTAGTTGTAGAGGCAGTAGAAGTAGTAGAGACAAAAAAAGCAACAAGAAAGCCGGCTGTTAAGAGCTCCGTATTCGTACAGTACGCTGGCAAGGAAATCGTAGAGAAAGATGTAGTAGCTGCTTGTAAGAAAGCATTTGCTGATCTTGCTACAGGCGAGGACCTCAAGACTCTTGAAGTTTACATCAACGTAGAAGAGAACGCTGCTTACTTTGTAGCAAACGGCGTAGCTTCCGAGAACTACAAAGTAGAGCTTTAATCTACAGCAGATATCAGTCTGGACACTTAGATAAAACGAAAAAACACCGCTGTTTTCAGGAATTTCCTGAGGATAGCGGTGTTTTTGTATTCTATAGTATTATGCCGGAAAAATTCCCTGAAATACCGGAAGGGTGATCAGCCAGCAAATGATCGGAGCCAATGCAATAGCCGGAAGATAGTTGGCGATCTTAATTTTTGTGATACCAATGATGTTGGTTCCAAGAGCGATGATGATCAAGGAGCCGACGCAGGTCATCTCTGCAATCGCGGAAGATGTCAGGACCGGAGCCAGGAAACCTGCACAGAGAACCAAAAGTCCCTGAAAACCAAGAACAAATGCTGCGGCAAACAATACGCCGATACCAAGGCTGGCAGCCAGCATAGAAGAGGAAAACAGATCCAGCAATGATTTTGTATACAGTAAACTGTTATCTCCGGAAATACCGGCATTTAAAGAGCCGTTGATGGTCATAGCACCGACACAGAATAATAGACTGGCAGTTACAAAGCCTTCGGTGATGGAAACCTGTCCATCTTTTCCTTTCGGAAAGCGGTTTTCCACCCAGCTTCCAAGATTATTGATTGCAAGGTCAATGTCAATGATCGTCCCGATGATAGAACCAATGACCATAGCCGCGATGGTGATCAGGACATTTTCTCCGGATAAAGCTCCGTCGATTCCAATATAGACGGTGCAGAGTCCCAGACCGGTCATAACAGCGGAAGATACTTTTTCAGGAATTCCTTTCTTAAAAATAAGACCGATCATGCTTCCGATGATAACGGTCATCGTATTTGCAAATACGCCTGTCATACTCATAAGATGCCTCTCCTTTTGCAGCGGATTGATT